>JBEVJQ010000208.1:0-2637 GCA_040510055.1 Burkholderiaceae bacterium
CGTAGATCTCCGACATCTGCCGCATGGTGAGCCCTTCCGGGAAGGTGATCGGCCGCAGGAAGACCTCGCCCTTGGCGAGTTTCTCGATGACCTCCCGCGTGTTCATCGGTCGATCGAACCGGTACTCGCCGGCTTGCAGCCGCCGCGCCTGGCCGCTCCTGGCCAGCGCGACCCTGAAACTCAGTTGATCGCGCACCACCCCGCTCTCGGCCAGCCGCCGCCCGATCGACGACGGCCCGGCGCCGGGCGGGATCTCGACGAACTGCTCGACCCCGTCGTAACCCTTGAAGGGGCGCTCCGCGCCGAGCAACAGCCACGCGCCGGCGGCCGCCGCCGCAAGCACGAGCACCGATACCAACGCCAGGATCGTCCGTTTCATGATCAGTATTCCGGCAGTGCGCGCGGCTGCGCGTCGAGGTAGTCCTGCAGGATGACCGCGGCCGCGGCCGCGTCGAGCAGCGGCTTTCGCTTCCGCCAGTCCTTCTCGCGCCTGGACAGCAGTTGCTCGGCTTCGTGGCTCGACAACCGTTCGTCCTGCACCGCGATTGGCACCGCGATCCGGCGGCCAAGACGACTGACCAGTGACTGGACCGCCGCGGTCTGCTCGGTCGCCTCCCCGGACAGCCGCCGTGGCAGGCCGACGACCACCGCCGAGAGCCCGTCCGGATCGCGCTGCAGCGACTCGATCTCCCGGGACAGCTCGGCGACCTGCCGATCCAAACCCGCAGCGGCAATGGTCTTCCAAGGACGAGCCAGGAGTCCGGTCGGATCCGAGAGCGCCAGTCCGATCCGTTTCCGCCCGTAGTCGATTCCGAGCGCGCGCATCCGTTCGAGCGTAGCACGCCGCCGCCCGCCTTCGCGCTCGCGAGGACAGCCTCAGTCACGCTGCCATCGCGATCACGTTGCGCTCCGCGACGCAGGCGCCGTGACGAGCGAGTTGCCCGCAGCAGCTCTCCGCGCGGAGCGCCTAGGTGGGGACATGGAATAATCGACCGCTCTCATGAAATTCCGAGTGATGCCCGTGACGGCGATCCTGATCGTCCTGGTGGCCGCCGCTGGGCTGTGGACCTATCGGGCGCGCTCCGCACCGCCGAGCCGCTACTGGCAGAAGATGGTCGTCCTCGGCTTCGACGGCATGGATCCCGACCTGGTCCTGCAGTTGGTGCAGAGCGGCCGGCTGCCCAACTTCAAGCGGCTGATCGATCAAGGGGGCCTGTATCCGCTGGCCACGACGCACTCGGCCGAGTCGCCGACCGCCTGGGCCTCGTTCGCAACCGGCGTCAATCCGGGCAAGCACAACATCTACGATTTCCTGGTTCGCGATACCGCGACCTACCTCCCGGATCTCGGCATGGTCCGGCGGCAGCCGGCGCGATTTCTATTCGGGTACGTGCCGATCGCGAAGCCGAAGATCCATTCGATCCGCGGCGGCACTTCGTTCTGGACGGTGGCGGGCCGTGCCGGCGTCCGCACCAGCATCCTGACGGTGCCGGTCACGTTTCCGCCGGAAGAAGTCCCGAACGGGGAGCTGCTCTCGGGCCTGCCGCTTCCCGACATCCGCGGGACCATGGGCACCTTCTATTACTTCGCCACCGACTTGAGCCGCTACGAAGAAGGCAACACCGAGATGGGCGGCATTCTCAAGCGCCTGCTCGTCGAGAACGACGTCGCCCAGACCGAGCTCGTCGGCCCGCCCAATCCGATCGTGCGGCAGCAGGTCGAGCAGATTCGCGCCAAGGGGCCGGCGCTGTCCGATCAGGACCGCAGCCGGATCACCGAGCTCCAGGGCCGGCAGGACGTCCGCCTGCCGATGACGGTGCGATGGCACCGCGGGGCGAAGAACGCGACCGTCGACCTTGGCGGACAGTCGATCCTTCTGCAGCCCGGCAAGTGGAGCAAGTGGGTCGACCTCGAGTTCCGGATCAACTTCCTCCTGCGGATCCGGGGCATGGCGCAACTGCTGCTGATGAATGCCGACAACGAGCTGCAGCTCTACGTCTCGCCGGTCAACTGGAAGCCTGACGCGCCGCCGATTCCGATGTCGTATCCAGCCGGATTCGCCGGCGATCTGTTCAAGGCGATCGGCTACTACCGCACCCTGGGCTGGGCGGAAGCCACCTGGCCGCTCAACGAAGCGCGCATGGACGAACAGACCTTCATGGACGATCTGTATCGCGCCTTCGACGATCGCGCCCAGGTCATCCTGTCGCGGCTGGAGGCGCGCCGCTGGGACCTGCTGGTGGGGGTCATCGAGTCGACGGACCGGGTGCAGCACATGATGTGGCGGCTCATCGATCCGAAGCATCCGATGCACGATCCGGCACTGACGGCGAAGTTTGGCGGCGCGATCGAAAGCGTTTACCGCCGCGCCGACGGCTTCGTCGGCGAGGTCATGCAGCGGGTCGACCCGGGCACGCCCATCCTGGTGGTCTCGGACCACGGCTTCCATTCCTGGCGCAAGGCCGTCAATTTGAACACCTGGCTGGTCCAGAACGGCTACATGACGCTGCAGGGACAGCGGCCGGCCGATAAGAAGCTCAATGACCTGTTCGGAGGGGGCACGTTCTGGGAGAACGTCGACTGGACCCGGACACGCGCCTACGCCATGGGGATCGGCCAGATCTATTTCAACCTGCG
>JBEVJQ010000209.1:0-5672 GCA_040510055.1 Burkholderiaceae bacterium
CCCTTGTCCGTCCTCGGCTTCGGCGGTCTCGCGCCGGCGAGCGACTGGCGGACCGCGACGCGCGCCTCGGCCGGCATCGCTCCGCGTGCGAGCGACGCTCCAGAGGCGATCGTCCAGGCCTACGCGGCGCGCACGATCGGCTGGCGCGGTGCGTTCGGCGTCCATACCTGGATCGCGACCAAGCGGGCCGGTGCCGACAGCTACACCGTCCACCACGTCATCGGCTGGCGCCTCTATCGCGGCGGGTCGGCCGTGGTGACACAGCGCGGCGATCCGGACTTCCATTGGTTCGGCGCGGCCCCGATTCTGCTGGTCGACCACCGCGGACCCGCGGCCGCGGCGATGATCGGGCAGATCGAGGAGGCGGTCGCGAGCTACCCGTTCGCGGGCAGTTATCACGTCTGGCCCGGACCGAACAGCAACACCTTCACCGCGCACGTCGCACGGTCGGTCCCCGACCTGCGGCTCGACCTGCCGGCCAATGCGATCGGCAAGGATTACCTCGGCGGCTGGCAACTGCTCGCCCCGATGCCGAGCGGCACTGGCTGGCAGGTCTCGCTGTTCGGCCTGGCCGGCGTCGGCGTTGCTCGCGACGAAGGCTTCGAGGTCAACCTGCTCGGGCTGTCGGCCGGCTTCGACTTCGATGACATCGCGCTACGGCTGCCGGGCTTCGGCACGGTCGTCCTGCGTGGCGGTAGTTGAAAGACCAGCCAGGAGTACCGCGATGACCGTCGAACTGAATCACACGATCGTTCACGCCCGCGATGCCCGCGCGTCGGCCGATTTCTGTTCCGAGATCCTGGGATTGCCGGCCCCGAAGCCGTTCGGGCCGTTCCTCATCGTCGAGACCGGCAACGGCGTGAGTCTCGACTTCATGAGCACGACCGACGACATGCTCGTCGAACACTACGCGTTTCTCGTCAGCGAGGATGAGTTCGACCAGATCTTCGGCCGGATCAAGGCGCGCTCGCTGCCGTACTGGGCCGATCCGGCCGCGAGGCGCGAAGGCGAGATCAACCACAACGACGGCGGCCGTGGGGTCTACTTCCGCGACCCGTCGGGCCATTACCTGGAAATCATCACGCGGCCATACGGCAGCGGGAGCTGATCCGCCTTCGTTGTAGCATCCGCCCGAAGCGGCCGTCTCGGTCGCCACCAGAGCAACAACGGAGACAGACACGATGACTCAGGGCCGACCGATCGGACGCCGTCCGCTGCGCCGCGCGCTGCTAGCTAGCTGCGCAGCTGCGGCAACAAGCCTGACCACGCTGCTGGCAGCGGCCCCCGCACTGGCTGCGTACCCGGAACGACCGATCACGTTGATCGTGCCATGGGGCGCGGGCGGTGGCACGGACGCAGTCGCGCGTTTCATCGCCGTCGAACTGGAGAAGGAAGTCAAGCAGCCGATCAACGTCGTCAATCGCATCGGCGGCAGCGGCGTCGTCGGTCACTCGGCGATCGCGCAGTCCCCGCCCGATGGTTACAACATCGGCATGATCACTGTCGAGATCGCGATGATGAAGCACGCCGGTCTGACCAAGCTGGGTCCGTCCGACTTCACCGCGCTGGCATTGATGAACTACGACCCGAACGCGGTGTTCGTCCGTGCCGACTCGCCGATCAAGGACACCAAGGGCCTGATCGAGGCCGCCAAGGCCAACCCCGGCAAGATGAAGGCCAGCGGTACCGGCCAGGGCGGCATCTGGCACCTGGGCCTGGCCGGGATGCTGGTCGATGCCAAGCTGCCCGGCAACGCGGTCGGCTGGGTGCCGAGTCAAGGGGCTGCGCCCGGGCTTCAGGATCTGGTGGCCGGTGGCGTCGATATCGCATCCTGTTCGCTGCCCGAGGCCCGGTCCCTGGCCGAGGCCGGCAAGGTCCGGCCTCTGGTGCTCATGGCCGACAAGCCCGACACCGTGTTCCCCGACGTCCCGCTGCTCGCCAAGGCGACCGGGAGCGACTGGACCAATGGGGCCTGGCGTGGCATCGCCGGTCCGAAGGGGTTGCCGGCCGATGTCACCACGAAGCTCGAGGCGGCGCTGAAGAAGATCAATGAGTCATCGGCCTACCAGGACTTCCTCAGGCAGCGCGGCTTCGGCTGGATGTATGCCGACGGCAAGGGCTTCGCCAGCTTCATGGCCAAGGAAGACCAGCAGAAAGCCGAGGTGATGAAGGCGGTGGGCCTGGCCAAGTAGCGCGCGGCCACCGCTCGACCCGGACGAGCACGTCGTCTACCGAAGCGTCTCGATGCGGCTACCCGACTGGCTCACCGGCGCGGTCCTGTTGGTGCTGGCACTGGTCGTGCTGTGGCACGTGCAGAGCTTCCCCGAGATCCCGGGCCAGGCGTATGGCGCCGGGGTGTTTCCGGGACTGGCCGCCACCGGCCTGGCGCTGGCGTCGCTGGCACTGATCGCCGGCAGCCTGCGGCGGCATGCGACCGGCGAGACCCGTCGCGACAGGGGTGGCGGTGCGCTGATCCCGGACCCGGAGGCGGTCGCTCTCCACGGGGACGAACCGCCTCTCAGGGGTCGGCGCCTGGTCGCGCTGCTGCTGTCGGTCGCCGCGATTGCTTTCTACGTCGTGACCGCCCCGGCCCTCGGCTTCATCGTCACCGGGATCGTGCTCCTGTCGGTGCTGATGTGGGCGTTCGGCGCACGGCCTGTCCTCATCGTGCCGGTCGCGGTGGTCGCGACGTTGCTGATCCACCTCGCGTTCTACAAGCTCCTCAAGGTGCCGCTGCCCTGGGGACTGCTGCAACCGATCGCCTGGTAGCGCCAACCGATGGACGCGTTCGTCATTGCGCTGTCGATGGTCGCCGACCCGACCGTGGTCCTGACGATCGTGTTCTCGGCCCTGTTCGGCTTGTTCGTTGGCGCCGTTCCGGGCCTGACGGCGACGATGGCGACGGCGTTGTTGGTGCCGATCACCTTCTTCCTGCCACCGATCGCTGCCGTGGGCGCGATCGTCACGGCTACGGCGATGGCGATCTTCGCGGGCGACGTACCCGGCTGCCTGATCCGGATACCCGGCACCCCGGCCTCGGCCGCCTACGTCGACGAGTCGTATGCCTACACCCGCAAGGGCCAGGCCGAAACGGCGCTGGGCATCGGGCTCGTGTTCTCGGTGATCGGCGGCGTGTTCGGCACGCTGGTGCTGGCGTTCTCGGCGCCGGCGCTGGCCGAGTTCGCACTCAACTTCAGCTCCTACGAATATTTCTGGCTGGTGCTGATGGGGCTGACCTGCGCCGTCTTCATCTCGGCCGAGCAGCCGCTGAAAGGGATCGTGACTTTGATGCTCGGGCTGCTGTTCGGCAGCGTCGGGCTCGAGAATCCGGCTGCCCATCCGCGTTTCACCTTCGATTCGGCCGACCTGCTTGGCGGCTTGAGCCTGATTCCGGCCATGATCGGGCTGTTCGCCATCTCGGAGATCATGCGCTTCGCCCAGTTCGGCTCGGAAACGCTGCACGTGGCCGCCCAGATCGGAAGCGTGTTCAAGGGCATGGGGGGACTGGCCGTGCGCTACTGGCGCCAGACGCTTCGCGGCAGCGTGCTCGGCACCGTGATCGGCGCACTGCCCGGCGCCGGGGCCGATATCGCGGCCTGGATGTCGTACGCGATGTCCAAGAAGAGTTCGAAGGAACCGGAGAAGTTTGGCACCGGCCACCCCGAGGGGCTGGTCGAGGCCGGAGCGGCCAACAACAGCGCGCTCGCCGGGGCCTGGATCCCGGCCCTGGTGTTCGGCATTCCTGGCGATTCGATCACGGCGATCGCGATCGGCGTGCTCTACATGAAGAACATGAATCCGGGCCCGACGATCTTCGTCAACAACCCGCAGAACGTCTACGCCGTGTTCATGCTGTTCCTGATCGCCAACCTGCTGATGATTCCGCTCGGCTGGCTGTGCATCAAGGTCGCCAGCCGGCTGTTGCAGGTGCCGCGCGAAGTCCTGATGCCGATCATCTTGCTGTTCTGCATCGTCGGCGCGTTCGCGATCAACAATGCGACGTTCGATATCTGGATCCTGCTCGGCTTCGGTGTCCTCGCCTGGGTTCTCGAGGCCAATGGCTTTCCGATCGCACCAATGATCCTGGGCATGCTGCTCGGGACGATGCTCGAGGAGCACTTCGTCCGCTCGATGATCAAGGCCGAGGGCAACTGGCTGGCGTTCGTCGATCGGCCGATCGCCGGCGCGCTGGCCCTGGCGACCGCCGTCATCTGGGGCGCGAGCGGCTGGGTCGCCTGGCGTCGGCGCGTCACGCGCCTTGCCCGTAAAGTCGACGATGCCGCCGCCAGCGCCACCGGTTGACGGCGACAAGCCCGGCCTGCTGACCGGGCCCGACGGGATCTGTCGCTGCGCCTGGCAACAGGGCCTGCCCGACTACCAGGTTTATCACGACGACGAGTGGGGTCGACCGGTGGCCGACGACCGCCGGTTGTTCGAGAAGCTGTGCCTCGAAGGATTCCAAGCCGGGCTGTCGTGGCTCACCATCCTGCGCAAGCGCGACAACTTCAGGCGCGCATTCGCCAACTTCGAGCCGCGCAAGTTGGCGCGATTCGGCGACAACGACATCGCGCGGCTGCTTGCCGACCCCGGCATCGTCCGCCACCGCGGCAAGATCGAGGCCGCCATCAACAACGCCCGTTGCGCGCTGGAGCTGCAACGCGAAGCGGGTTCGCTGGCCGCCTTCTTCTGGAGTTACGAACCCGAGGCGAAGTCGCGGCCCGGACGCCATGACTGGAGCACGATCGCCGCCATCACCGCAACCGACGCTTCGCGCGCGCTGTCGAAAGAACTGAAACGCCGCGGCTGGCGGTTCGTCGGACCGACGACGATGCACGCGCTGATGCAGGCGATGGGGCTGGTCAACGATCATCTCGAAGGCTGCGCCATCCGCGACCGTGTCATCGCCGAGCGCGAGCGATTCACGCCGCCGGCACGTCGAGCGTGATCGATTACCGAGGGCAACCGACGGACGTCGTCCCGCGCTCAGCCCTCAGCCGCGCGGTAGGCGGTGAGCACGTCCGGCAGCAGCGCCATGTCGGCGAACACCTCCACGACGCCGGCGGCGCGCATGGCATCGGGATCGGCATGAGCAAGTCCAGCCACACCCGGTGGGCTGAAGGCGAAGACGGTGGCGCCGGCGGCCACGCCGGCGGTGGCACCGGTGATGCTGTCCTCGATCCCCGCACACCGCCGCGGGTCGCCGCCGAGGGCTTCGGCGGCCGCCAGGTAGACGTCGGGGAACGGCTTGCTGCGCGGCATCTCGTGACCGCTGAAGATCCGACCTTCGAAGCAATCGGCGATGCCCGCCTTCGCCAGTTGCAGTTCGACCTTGCGTCGATCGGCGCCGGAAACGCAGGCGATGCGGGCATCGAGCAGCGCGTGCAGCGAACGGACGGCGGCCACGGCACCGGGGACGGCCTGCAGCCGCGCCTCGAGCGCCTCGTTGCGCCGTTTCCAGAATGACTGCAACCAGGAGTCGGTGACCGCGAACCCGGTGTGGGCCTCGATCAGCGCGGTCTCGTCCTTGACGGCCTTGCCAGTGAACAGCCGCATCGTCTCTTCGACCGTCAGGGGCCAGCCGAGTTCGCCGAGCATCTCCGCGAGCACGCCGCTGGTGATCGGTTCGGAGTCGACCAGGACGCCGTCGCAGTCGAAAAGCACGGCCTCGAATG
>JBEVJQ010000210.1:0-5075 GCA_040510055.1 Burkholderiaceae bacterium
GCCGGCCTTCATCAGCAACGGTCGGATCGTCCGGTACGGCCAGCACGCGGGGCGCGTCCTTGGCCGCGGCTTGGCCGCTGGCAGGAGTGCGCGCAGCTTCGGCCACAGCGGCACCAGGTTCAGGTCGCGCAGCGCCGCGACGTAGTCGTTCGGCAGGTCTTCGAGTCGTCCGAGTTCGGCAGTCACCGCGGGCCTCCATCTGTTTCGTTGCTTCTTTCGCGTCGATTGGTCTGCTCGGCGAGGCAGCGTTCGACCCGCCAGCCGTAGAGCCACTCCAGCGCGTCGTAGAAGCGCTCGGGCGTGCGCCCTTTCCAGAGGTCGTTGCGCACCAGCCGCTCGACGCCCTTGGCGTGGAAGATCCGGCCCATTTCGCGGGCCGACAGTACGACCCGTGCCGTGCGCGCGATTCGCGAGCGCTGATACAGCGCGAATGCCTTGCCGAAATCGCCTGCGCTGACCCGCAGCGCTTCGCCGAGCGTGACCGCATCCTCCATCGCCATGCAGGCGCCCTGGGCCAGGTATTGCAGGGTCGGATGGGCAGCGTCGCCGAGCAGCGTGACACGGCCGAAGGTCCACTGGCCGATCGGCTCGCGATCGGCGGTGGCCCAGCGCTTCCAGTCCCGCGGCAGGTCGATCAGCCGGCGAGCCTTCGAGCAGATGCCCTCGAAGTAGCCCTGCACTTCCTCGCGACTGCCCTCGCGCACGCTCCACTCTTCCTGTTCGCGGCTGTGGAACGTGACGACCACGTTGTACTGTTCACCGCCACGCAGGGGGTAGTGGACCAGGTGACAGTTCGGACCGACCCAGATGCTGGCGGCGTTCCACTGCAGGTTGGCCGGGAAGTCCTTGCGATCGACGACGGCGCGATAGACGACATGGCCCGAGACTCGCGCCTCGTCGCCGACGTATTGCCGGCGCACAGCCGACTTGACGCCGTCGGCACCGATCAGCGCGAGCCCCTGGTGAACGTTGCCGCGGCTGTCGTGAACGGTGACGCCGCCGTCGTCCTGGTCGACGCGCTGCACCTGGGTGCCGGTCACCACCTCGATCCGGCCGGTCTCCTCGGCACCCTCGAGCAGCGAACGGTGGACGTCGGCGCGATGAATGACCGCGTACGGATTTGCGAAGCGCTCGCGGAACGCCTCTCCGGTCGGGATGTGAGCGACGCGGTACTCGTCCAACGCATCGTGCATCACCATGTAGTCGGTGTAGACGGCCCGAGCCCGGGCCCGGGGTCCGATCCCGAGCGCGTCGAACGCCGCAAACGCGTTGGGGCCGAGCTGGATACCGGCGCCGATCTCGCCGAGTTGCGGCGCCTGCTCCAGGACCTTCACCCGCAAGCCCTGGCGGACCAGGGCGAGGGCCGCTGCGATACCGCCGATGCCGCCACCGGCCACCAGGACCGGTTGTTTGGCCGAGTTTTCCATCGTCTCTCCTCCGTTGCTGTGGAAGGCAGTATGCCGACGCACCGGAATCAAGAAAATGCATGGCGACCAATAGATGGAATTGCGAATATCAATACATAATCGCTGCTGTTCGGGACCGGCGGCCCTCGCTTGCGAATTCGGCTCGCTCGATGGGGTTGCCCGGCAGAAGCCGCCGGCAGACGCCTTTTCGGGCGCTCGGGCGCCAACGGATCTGCTCCTATCACGACGGCACGGCGATGGACATCGATCTGAAACTGCTGTCGGTCTTCATCGAAATCCACCGTACCGGCAGCGTGTCACTGGCGGCGGAGAATCTCGGATGGGCCCAGCCGACCGCCAGCATCGCCCTGGGCAAGCTGCGACGCTATTTCGACGATCCGCTGTTCGTCCGGACCTCGACGGGGATGCGGCCGACGCCGCGCGCACAGTCGTTGCACGGGCCGCTCGCCGATGCGTTGGAACGACTCGAAGCGGCGTTGCGATCGCGGCATCCGTTCGACCCGGCGACATCGGCCCGCAGCTTTCGCCTTCAGATGACCGACATCAGCCAGGTCGTGTTGGTGCCGCGACTGGTCAGTCGGATCGCCGAGGTCGCGCCGTCGATCCGGACGGAGATCCTCGACATCGACGACCGGACGCCGCAACGACTCGAGTCGGGCGAGGCCGACCTGGCGATCGGCTTCATGCCGCAACTGGAGTCGGGATTTCGTCAGCAGGTCCTGTTCGAGCAACGGTTCGTCTGCCTGGTGCGCGACGGCCATCCCCATGTCGACAGCCGGATGACGCTTCGCCAGTTCCAGCAGGCGTCCCATATCGAGGTCATGACGCCCGGAACGGGGCACGCGATCGTCGATCGGTTCCTGCAGCGGCGGGGAATCGAGCGGCGAATCGCGCTGAAGGTACCGAACTTCCTGGGCCTCGCACGGATCGTGGCCGAGACCGACCTGATCGTTACGGTGCCGGCGCGACTGGGGGAGGCGATGGCCGGTACGGCGGCGATCCGTTCGGTGGCGCCGCCGCTGTCGTTGCCGCCGTTTGCCGTCAGGCAGCACTGGCACGAACGGTACCACCGCGATCCACCGAATCGGTGGCTGCGCGAACTCGTGGCCGCGTTGTTCGGGCGCGCCGGTCCGAACCGCGGCGGGCTCGGAAGAACCAGTGTTCCGGTGCGCCGGGCTTTACCCGGCGACTCCAACTGAAGATCCGGGCGCCTGGACCATCAGGGTCGGTAGAGCGCGCTAGCGGCCGGCCGCTGGGGGGTCACAGCAGCGGCGCGAACAACCGCGCCGCGCTTCCCAGCATCCGTCGTGCCATGCCCTGCCGCTGCGGATCCGGATCGAGCGGCACGGTCATCTGCAGATCCTTCTCGAATTGGGTTCCGAGAGCCGCGTTCGTCGCCTTGTCGTAGATCGCGGCGATGACTTCGAAGTTGAGCCGGAAGCTGCGGTTGTCGAGGTTGGCCGTCCCGACGATCGACAGCGCCTCGTCGATCACCATCGTCTTGGCGTGGATCATCCGGCCGCGATACTCGAAGACGGCGACCCGTTCGAAAGCGACCTCTTCGGCGAAGGTGCGCGCCGCGGCGGTGACGAACTTCGAATCCCCTTCTTCGGGAATGATGACGCGGACGTCGACCCCGCGGTTGCGGGCTGCGACGATCGCCGTGAAGATCGGCTCATCGGGAACGAAGTAGGGTGTCGTGATCCAGCAGCGCTGTCGGGCGAGCGAAATCGCCGTGAACACGAAGCGGTGGATCAGCGGCACGTGATCGTCGGGTCCCGAGTCGATGATCTGTACCCACGGTATCGATTCGCTGTCGCCATAGGGAGTGTCGGCCGGCGGAACCTGATCGGGGAACCAGCGCTCGATATCAGCCGGCGTCTTCATGATCCGCTGATCGCGCCGCGCCCAGCGCGAGTCATCACGGCCGGCGTACAGCCAATCCTCGAGAAACACGCGCTGCAGGTCGAGAACGGGCGGTCCATGGATCTCGACGTGGGTATCGCGCCATGCCGCCTTGCCGGACGACGAGCCGGAGTTGCCCTTGGTCACGTTGATGCCGCCAGTGAACGCGATGCGGCCATCGATCACGACGATCTTGCGGTGGGTCCGGAAGTTCATGATCCCGGGCTTGATCCGCAGGATCCGCAGCGGATTGAACAGCCGCACTTCGCCCCCGGCCTCGTCGAGCGGCGCCCAGAATCTTTCGTTACCGCGCGGCGAACCGAGCGCGTCGAGCAGCACGCGTACCTTGACGCCGGCGCGCGCCCGCTCGGCCAGCAGGTCGCGCCAACGCAGGCCGATCTCGTCGGGATCGAAGATGTAGTACTCGAGATGGATCTGGCTTTCGGCCTTGGCGATCGCCGCTTCGATCGCCTCGTAGGTGCTATCACCGTCGAACAACAGTCCGACGCGCCAGGAGGCGCGCGCCGGTGAGTTGTCGAGGAACACCGGCACGTTGGCCAGGCTCGCCAGCCAGTTGCGCGAGGCCAGTGTCGACGGCGTTTCGCCGCGGGGGATGTCGGCGATCCGGCTGGCCACGGTCTTGGCCAGGTCGCGCTTGAGGCGACGGCGCTGGAGCTTGCGCGGGCCGAACAGGAAATACATCGCCACCGAGACCAGCGGCACGCTGAGAAAGCCGATCAGCCACGCAAGGGTGGCCGTGGGCCGGCGGCGCTGGGCCAGCAGGAAAACGATCGAGAACACGATCCAGGCCGTGTACAGTCCGACGAACACTTCGGTCGGGATCTGTCCCCAGGCGTGGACTATCTGTCCCCAGGCGTGGACGATCGCTTGCCAGAGCGAGCGCAAGCTGTCGGCCATGGCGACGAAGGGACGGGTGAATGCAATCTCGGCGATGGCGGCGCAAACAGTGTCGGTCGTCGGGCGGGCCATGACTGTACGACGTGGCGGCAGCGCCGATCGGCCCTTCGGTGTCGGCAGTCTACCGTGGCAGCCGAGCTCGCTGCCGATCTCGGGTAACGGCCGGGCAGCCCCGCGGCCGCGACCAACCCTGTCCTTGCCGCCCGCGGCCTCGGCCGGGCGCGGCGCGGATCGGCCTGCGGCATGGGTCGGCTGCGGCATGGGTCGGCTGCGGCGTGGATCGGCTGCGGCGTGGATCGGCTGCGGCGTAAGTCCGTGGCGTGGGTCGGCTGTGGCGTGAATCGGATGCCGCGTGGATCGGCCGCGGCGTGGGTCGGCCGGATCGGCGTTTCAGGCTAGACTGAAACGGCGGTGGCGCTGGCCGACCGTCGCCAGCCGTTCGCGAGCCGCCGGGCCGCGCAGGAGCTGGCGGCCGGCAGGGAGAGGGCAGCGGGGAGGGGCCCGCACGGGGAGGCTGCCGCGATGGGACGGTCGACGCAGGGCCGGCCGCGCAGGGACGGTCGGCGGCGGCACCTTCTGCGCAGGGACGGTCGGCGCAGGGACGGGCGTGCCGTGCCGGGCGCGCGGTGACGGCCGCCCGGTGCCGTGCCGCAGGCCCCCCGGTGCCGGCAGCAATACCCGGCACGTGCGCCGCCCTGTTCGCACGCCGGTCACGCGGTTTCGGGCGCCGGCCCGCTTGAATCGTCGACAAGCCAACCTCATTTCCATGCCATGCGAATCGACAAACTCACCACCCAATTCCAGCAGGCGCTGGCCGACGCCCAG
>JBEVJQ010000211.1:0-14183 GCA_040510055.1 Burkholderiaceae bacterium
TGGAAGATCGACTCGGGTCCGATGTCGCCCTCGGGGTCCGGCTGCGCGATGTCGTGCGCGTCGGCGGTGATGCCGGCGCCGAGCACCTCGGCGTAGATCCGCGCGCGAGCGCGTGCTCCTCGGACTCGAGCACCAGGACGCCCGCGCCCTCGCCGAGCACGAAGCCGTCGCGGTCGACGTCCCACGGACGGCTCGCGGTGTGCGGGTCGTCGTTGCGCGACGTCATCGCGCGCGCGGCGGTGAAGCCGCCGACGCCGAGCGGGGAAACAGTCGCCTCGGCACCGCCGGCGACGATCACGTCGGCATCGCCATAGCCGATCATCCGACCGGCATCGCCGATGCAATGCAGGCCCGTCGTGCAGGCGCTGACGATTGCATACGTCGGCCCCTTGGCACCGAGCAGGATCGACAACTGGCCCGAGACCATGTTGATGATCGAGCCGGGAACGAAGAACGGGGAGATCCGGCGCACGCCGCGTGCGGCGTACTCCTCCTTGTTCTCCTCGATCATCGGCAGTCCGCCGATGCCCGAGCCGACCATCACCCCGATCCGGTCGGCATTGGCCTCGGTCACTTCGAGGCCGCAGTCGCGAAATGCCTGGACGCCGGCGGCGACACCGTAGTGGATGAAAGTATCGAAATGCCGGACTTCCTTGGCCGGCAGCCAGGCGGCAGGATCGAACCCCTTTACCTCGCCCGCAAAACGGGTCGGGAATTGCGTAGCGTCGAAGCGCGTGATGGGGCCGATGCCGGAGCGGCCGGCGACGATGTTCTTCCAGCCGGTTTCGACATCGTTGCCGACCGGGCTGATAAGACCGAGCCCGGTGATGACGACGCGGCGCTTGCTCATCGAGGCCGGTCAGGCAGCCTTCTGGTTGACCGTGACGAAGTCGATCGCCTGCTGCACCGTGGTGATCTTCTCGGCCTGCTCGTCCGGGATCTCGGTGCCGAATTCGTCCTCCAGGGCCATGACCAGTTCGACCGTGTCGAGCGAGTCGGCACCGAGGTCATCGACGAACGAAGACTCGTTCTTGATCTCGGCCTCGTTGACGCCGAGTTGTTCGGCGACGATCTTCTTGACTCGCTGTTCGATATCCGACATCTGATTCTCCTAGGAACAATGATCCGGGTGGATGCCTCTTGCGTGGAGCGCCGGCCGCCTTCTTGTGCTCTTGTCCCCGCCCCGAAACGTCGCGGATTGTAGCAGTCACGACATATGCATGCCGCCGTTGACCGGCACGGTCGCCCCGGTGATGTAGCCGGCCCCATCGGAGGCGAGGAAGGCGACAGTCGCGGCGATGTCGGCCACCTGGCCGAGGCGGCCCAGCGGGATTTGCGCAGTCAGCGCAGCGACCTGCGACGAGTCCAGCTCGCGCGTCATGTCGGTGTCGATGAAACCCGGTGCGACACAGTTGACGGTGATGCTGCGCGAACCGAGTTCACGCGCCAGCGCCCGCGACATGCCGGCAACACCGGCCTTTGCCGCCGCGTAGTTTGCCTGACCGGGATTGCCCGAGGCGCCGACGACCGAGGTGATGTTGATGATCCGCCCGCTACGCGCCTTCATCATCGGACGGATCGCCAGGCGCGAGAGGCGGAACACGGCCGAGAGATTGGTGTCGATGACCTCGCCCCATTCGTCGTCCTTCATCCGCAGTGCAAGATTGTCGCGCGTGATTCCGGCGTTGTTGACGAGGATCGAAAGCTTGCCGTCCGCCGCCACGATGGCGTCGACCAGCGACGCGCAGGCGGCGCCGTCGCGGACATCGAGCACGACGCCGCGACCGGGGACGGGCGCCGTGGCCAGCGCCGCCGAGACGCGTGCGGCGCCGTCCTCGGTGGTGGCCGTGCCGATCACGCGAGCGCCACGGCGCGCCAGTTCGGCGGCGATGCCGGCGCCGATGCCGCGCGAGGCGCCGGTGACGAGCGCCACCTTGTCGCCCAGCGCCAGGGGGTCGGTCGCAGTCACGTCCGGGCCGCCCCCGAAGCGGCCGCCCCGAGCGCCTTCGCCAGCGACTCGGCATCGTGCACCGCCTCGGCCGTCGCCGACGGGACGATCCGCCTGACGAGCCCGGCCAGGACCCGGCCCGGGCCGAACTCGATGAAGCGATCGACGCCACGCTCTACCAGCAGTTCGATGGTCTCGACCCAGCGGACCGGACGCGAGGCCTGACGCACGAGCGCATCGCGAATCCGGTCGGGATCGGTCTCGATGGCCACGTCGACGTTGTTGACCACGGCGACCGCGGGCGAGCGCAGCGGCACGTCGGTCAGCGCCGCCGCCAACACCCTGCCGGCCGGTTCGAGCAGCGACGAATGGAACGGTGCGGACACGGCCAGCAGCATCGCGCGCTTGGCGCCCATCGCCTTGGCAGCCTCGCAGGCGCGCTCGACAGCAGCCTTGTGGCCGGCGATGACGACTTGCGATGGCGCATTGAAGTTGGCCGGCTCGACCACCTCGACGAGATCGGCGCCGCTCGCGGCCCTCTGTGCGTTCGGACCGTTTTCGCGGGCTCGGTCGCAAGCCTCGCGAACCTGGTCGTCGTTCAATCCGAGGATCGCGGCCATCGCGCCGCTTCCGACCGGCACCGCTTGCTGCATGGCATTGGCGCGCAACCGGACGAGCGAGATCGCACGGTCGGCGTCGATCGCACCGGCTGCGGTCAGCGCCGTGTATTCCCCGAGACTGTGGCCGGCCATGAACGCCGGCAGCGGTCCACCGTCAGCGCGCCAGGCCTCGAAGCAGGACAGTCCCGCGACCAGCATCGCCGGCTGCGTATTGGCTGTGAGTGCGAGCGCGTCGGCCGGCCCGTCGGCGATCATGGTCGACAACGATTCGCCGAGGACGCGGTCAGCGGTTTCGAGCAACCGCGCCACCTCGGGCCGTCGCGCCAGGCTCGACAGCATCCCCACCGCCTGCGAACCCTGGCCCGGGAAGAGAAATGCCGCGGTCATGCCGCCGCCCCTGTCATCGCTTCGATCTCCTCAATATCGGACCAGGCTCGCACCCCAGGTGAATCCTCCGCCGACCCCCTGCAGCAGCACCCGATGCCCGGACTGCACCCGCCCATCGGCCACTGCCTCGGCGAGCGCGAGTGGCACCGAGGCGGCCGATGTGTTGGCGTGGCGGTGCACGGTGCTCACCAGTCGCGACTCGTCAACTCCGAGGCGCTTGCCGGTCGCCTTCAGGATACGCACGTTGGCCTGGTGCGGAATCAGCCAGTCGACATCGGCGATCGTCAGACCCGCCGCTTCGACGGTTTCGCGCGCGACGTCGGCCAGCACGCTCACCGCGAGCTTGAACACCGCCTGGCCGTCCATCGTCAGGAACGGGTGGCCGGTGACCCGACCGTCGCAGACCTGCCCCGGCGTACGCAGGATGTTCTCGTAGCGACCATCGGCATGGAGTCGCGAGGCCAGTACCCCGGGACGCGAGTCGACCCCGAGGACGACCGCGCCGGCACCATCGCCGAACAGCACGCAGGTGGTGCGATCGTTCCAGTCGAGAATCCGCGAGAACGTCTCGGCACCGATCACCAGCGCCCGCTGCGCGGTGCCGCAGCGGATCAGCGCGTCGGCCGTGGCAAGCCCGTAGATGAAACCGCTGCAGACCGCCTGGACGTCGAACGCAGCCCCGCCCGGATTGCCCAGTGCCTTCTGGATCAGGCAGGCGGTGCCGGGGAAGATGAAGTCCGGGGTCGAGGTCGCGCAGACGATCAGGTCGATATCGGTCGCGGGCAGGCCGGCGTCGACCAGGGCCGCGCGCGCAGCGATCGTGCCGATCTCCGACGTGGTGACGCTCGGCTCGGCCAGGTAGCGCTGCCTGATTCCCGTACGCTCGACGATCCACTCGTCCGATGTCTCGACGCCGCGGGCACGCAGACGCTCGACCAGTTGCTGGTTGCTCACCGGCTCACCGGGCAAATGACTGCCGATGCCGAGGATCCGCGAATGACGCACGACGCTCACCTCTATCCTCTATTGACCTGCATGGCCCGATTGTGCACGGAGGCCGGCGGGGTTGCATGCTCCCCGTCGCCCCCGGCCGCGGGTTGTCGCGGCAAGGCCGCCGCGATGTTCCCGATCAGGTCGTTGCGCGCCGCATCGTAGGCGCGACGCAACGCCTGCTCGAATGCGAAGGCATCGGACGAACCATGACTCTTGAAAACGATACCGCGCAGCCCGATCAGGACGGCACCGTTGTAGCGCCGGTGATCGATCCGGTTGCGAAAGCTCCGGATCACCGGCCAGGCGAACGCGGCCGACGCCTTGGTCAGAAAGCTGCGCGTGAACTCCTCCTTGAGGAATGACGCCAGCATCTGCGCGAGTCCCTCCGACGTCTTCAGCGCGACGTTGCCGACGAAGCCATCGCAGACGACGACATCGACCGTTCCGCGGTAGATGTCGTCCCCCTCGACGTTGCCGTGAAACGCGAGACCGGCAGCGGTGATCCGCTCGGCCGCCTCCTTGACGACTTCATTGCCCTTGATCGCCTCCTCGCCGATGTTGAGCAGGCCCACGCTCGGCGCGGCCTTGCCGTCGAGGACGGTGACCAGCGCCTGTCCCATCACCGCGAACTGCAGCAGGTTGACCGCATTGCAGTCGACATTGGCGCCGAGGTCGAGCACTGTGGTCGCGCCGCCGCGCGCATTGGGCAGTTGCGCAGCGATCGCCGGGCGGTCGATGCCTTCGAGCATCCGCAGCACCAACCGCGATATCGCCATCAGCGCGCCGGTGTTGCCGGCACTGAGGCAGGCATCGGCCCTCTGCGCCTTGACCTGCTCGATTGCGATCCGCATCGACGAATCGCGCTTGCTGCGCATCGCCTGCGCCGGCGGGTCGTCGCTGGCCACGACTTCACTGGCGGCGATCACTTCGATCCGGTCGCCGGCCGTGGCTCCGCAACGCGAAAGTTCGGCCGCGATCGGTTCGGGCTGGCCCACGAGCAGGATCCGTGCATCGTCGTGCGCCGCGAGGAACGACACTGCCGCGGGAACGGTCACGCCGACGCCGGTATCGCCACCCATCGCATCGATGGCGATGCGGATCGGGTTCATCGCACCCTCATACCCGTGTCATCGGCGTCTTTGTCGCCTTGGTAGCGCCTTCGTCCTAGGCCTTGCCAGCCGCTTCCCGCCCAGGCTGGCGTCTCAGTCTCACCTATACCTGTCGGCCGCTAGGGATCGGTCGGCCGAAGTACCGTCGACGGCCGATGCGCCGTCGATGCCGCGGACGGGATTCCGATAAAGGCCTGGGCCGTCGGCTCGGGTACGGGCATCGCCCGACGAACCTTCAGGACTCGTCGGCCTTGGTCTTCGCGACCTTGCGCCCGCGGTAGAACCCGTTGGGACTTACGTGATGACGGAGGTGGATTTCGCCCGACTGCGGCTCGACCGCTAGCGCGGGCGGATTCAAGAAATCATGCGACCGGTGCATCCCCCGCTTGGATGGCGATTTCTTGTTCTGCTGGACAGCCATGAAATTTTCTCCGAATCCGACATTATAGCGGGTCCGGGCACTTGTCGTGGGCAGCGAGCATGGGTAGTGACAACAGCACCTCGTCCTCGATCAGGGCGCCCAGGTCGAGGGCCGGATCGTGGGCGATGACGTCGCAGTCGGTTGCTTCGCGATCCTCGCGCGCCGCCTGGTCCTCCGTGGCGGCGAAGCGAAACCGGTTCTCCGCCGAGATCGGCGCCAGGGTCACGGGCGCGAGGCAGCGGGCGCAGGGCAGGATCGGCGTGAACTCGACGCGGATCGTGAGGAACTCGCGCAACCGGTCGTGGGCATCGCGGCCGATGCTGCCGACGGCCGACCAGCGAACATCGTCCACGGTGGCGGCGCCAGCCTCGACCACGCGGCCCAGTCGCTCGCTCTCGATCCGACCCCAGAGTTCGCGCCGACCGCGGGCGAAGGCGACTGAATCGATCGGTCCGGGCAGCGGCGATCCGGTCACCGCCTCGAGATCGACCGACCTGTCGCCCGCCTTGTCAGCTGGCGTCTGGCGCAAACCCTTGCCAGACCTCAGCGGCTCCCTCCTGCGCTCGGATCCTGCACCGCGTGCCACTGGTTTCATCCGCCTATCATAGCGGCCGTCCATGCGCCTAATTTTGGCATCCAGCTCGATTTATCGGCGCCAGTTGCTCGCGCGGCTGGGATTGCCGTTCGAAACGCTGACACCGGCCGTCGACGAGACGCCGGTCGCGGGCGAGCCGCCCGCGGCGCTGGCGACACGGCTGGCCCGCGCCAAGGCTCGGACCGTCGCCGATGACACGAGCGTCGCCGGTCCCGCCGTGGTGATCGGCTCCGACCAGGTCGCGACGCTCGACGACATCGAGCCGCTCGGCAAGCCCGGAACCTTCGAGCGCGCACGTCGCCAGCTGCAGGCGGCATCGGGCCGGACGATGCGGTTCTACACGGCATTCGCCGTCATCGCGCCCGGGACGGCCGTGATCGAGGAGACAGTCTCGATCGTGGTCCGGTTCCGCCAGCTCGACGACGACGAGATCGATCACTACCTGGCGCTCGAGCAGCCGTTCGACTGTGCCGGCGCGGCGCGGTCCGAGGGACTCGGCATTGCCCTGCTCGAGTCGATCGTCACCGACGATCCGACCGCGCTGATCGGATTGCCGCTGATCCGGGTGGCAGCGGCGCTGCGAACCGTCGGCCTCGACCCGCTGGGCCGGCGATGACGACCGGGCGCGGGACGCTGTTTCTCGTGCCGACCCCGCTTGCCCGGAACCCGCAGTCGCCAGCAGACCGTTGGCTTCCCGAAAGCGAGCACGCCCGGATCGCCGCTGTCCGTCACTTTGCCGTCGAGACGCCGAAGGTTGCGCGCGCCTGGCTGGCGCTGCTGTTTCCCGGCGAATCGATCCGCGCGCTGGATATCCGCCCACTGCCCCGCGGCGACGCCGCCGAGGGTGCCGGCGCTCCGGCTATCGACTGGTCGCACTGGCTCGCGCCGATGCTGGCCGGCCATTCGATGGGGCTGCTGTCCGATGCCGGCTGCCCCGGAATAGCGGACCCCGGAGCGCCGCTGGTCGCTGCCGCCCACGCAGCCGGCATCCCGGTACGGCCGCTGATCGGCCCCGCCGCGATCGTGCTGGCGCTGATGGCCAGCGGCCTGCAGGGCCAGCGCTTCGCCTTCCACGGCTACCTGCCGGTGGCCGCGACCGAGCGCGACCAGGCGATCCGCACCCTGGCCGCACAGGCGCGCGCCGGCGACCAGACCCAGGTCCTGATCGAGACGCCCTATCGCAACCAGGCGATCGCCGACAGCCTGATCCGGGTGCTGCCGCCCGAGTCGGTGCTCGTGATTGCCGCCGATCTCACCGGCCCGACCGAATCGATCGACCGGCGCACCGTTGCCAGCTGGCGCCGGGCCATGCCTGTGCTGCCCCGGGTGCCGGCGACCTTCCTGTTCGGCTTCGAACCGGCGGCGGTCGGTCGCGGCCGGTCGCGCCCGCCCTGACGCTCAGCCGCGCCGGTCTGCGCCGTCTTCGCTCGAAGGGTAAGGCGAGCAGTCAGCCCCCAGCGCATTTCCCTCGGTCGCCCTGGCCAGGCCGACACCGCCGCACAGGCGACACCGCCGCCCAGGCGACACCGCCGCACAGGCGACACCGCCCCACAGCCAACACCGCCCCACAGGCGACACCGCCCCACAGGCGACACCGCCGCACAGGCGACACCGCCCCCAAGAAGGCGTGAAGAAATGGTCGGAAAGGGTCCGAGTTCGCCGGGAGGACCGCAGCCGTACTTCCCGTACGGCGAGGACCGCAGCGGCGAAAATCGGGCCTTTTCCGGCCATTTATTCAGGCCTTCTAGCGGAGGTGGAGTTCGCCGTTGGTCATCTGCAGCCGTGCGGCGAGGGACTCGCCGGCGGCCGCGCCCATCCGACGCGCCAGCCGGTCGAACAGCGAGTCCTTGCGGGTGAAGTCGATCACCGCCTCGGCCTTGATGACCTCGCGCGCCACGGTATCGACGGTGCCGAAGTCATCGGCGAGCCCCAGTTCGATCCCGCGCTCGCCGGTCCACACGAGGCCGCTGAACATGTCCGGCGATTCGCGCAGCCGGTTGCCACGGCCTTCGCGGACGACGGTAACGAACTGACGGTGAATCTCGTCGAGCATCTGCTGCGCGTGGGCGCGCTGTTGCGGCGACAGCGGCGAGAACGGGTCGAGGAACCCCTTGTTGACCCCGGCGGTGATCAGCCGGCGCTCGACCCCGGCCTTCTCCAGCAAGCCGGTGAGGCCGAATCCATCGATGACGACGCCGATCGAGCCGATCAGACTGGCCTTGTCGACGAAAATTCGGTCGGCGGCGGCGGCCAGGTAGTAGCCCCCGGAGGCACACATCTCCTCGACCACGGCGTAGACGGGGATCGTCGGATTCTGCTTGCGCAGGCGCCGGATCTCGTCGTGGATGATCCCGGCCTGAACCGGGCTGCCGCCGGGGCTGTTGATCCGCAGCACGACGCCCGCGGTGTTGCGGTCCGAGAACGCTGCCTGCAGCGCGGCCACGACGGCTTCGGCTTCGACTTCGCCACCGACCTGGATCACGCCCTTGATGTCGATCATCGCGGTGTGATGTCCCGCGGTCGGCTGCCACACGCCCCGGAACCACCCGAAGGCCACGGCCGCGGCGGCGACGATCAACGCCAGCCCAACCAGCCGCAAACCGACGCGCCAGCGCCGGCTCCGCCGTCGCTCGACCAGCGCGTCACGCGCCAGTTCCACGATCAGGGTCCGCTCCCACGGCGGGTCCGCGGGCGCGGCCGCGGCCGGCCGCGACGAGTCGGCCGACGCTGAGGACTCGGCCAACGGTGAAGCCGCGGGCTCGCCGGCCACGGCGCGACGGTACGGCGAGTCGTCGGGCGTCTCGGATCGAGAGGTATCAATCATCGTCGCGGAAGTCCAGAACGGCGGGCGGCCCCGGACGAATCGATCCTCCGGGGGATTCCGGGCGCGTACCCACCCAGACCCAGCCGTCGCGCTCGACGGCGGCAAGGGCCAGCAGGTGGCCGCGACCGCGACAAGGGCCGGCCAGGCAGTGGCCCGACGCTGGATCGTACTCCGCGCCGTGGACCGAACAGATCAGATGCCGTGCCTCGGCGTCGAATACCTGACCCGGAACCCAGTCGAGTTCGACGGGGACATGGGCGCAGCGATTGACATAGGCGAAGGCACGCCCGTCGAAACGGATCGCGAATCCGCGTTGGGCGAACCGCGCCCCGGGCTCGATCGGCAGGTCGAACAGCACTGCCTCGCCCCGCTCGGCCAGGTCCTGGGGGCGGCAGAGGCGCAACCAATCCCCGATCAGCAACGGCGCAGGCGCTGCCGCACCAGCCGCCGCGGACGGCTCGTCGTCGCCGCTCACTACCCTGCCCTCATCGAGATCCTCGGGGGGCGAAGCCTCCGCCGCCGGGGTCGCCCTCTGCGCCGGGGCGGGGCGCCGCAAGCGCGGCCGGGCCTCGTTCGAGCAGCAGCCGCATTTCGGCGATCGACTCCACGACCCAGTCGGGGCCGGCCTGGTCGATGGCGGTCCGGTCGTGGGCTCCGTAGGCCACGCCGACCGCTGCCGAACCGGCCGCCCGCGCCATTCCGATGTCATGGCTGGTGTCACCGATCATGATCATCGCCGAGGTGGCAACCCCCGTTTCCTCGGCCAACGACTCGAGCATCCAGGGGTGCGGCTTCGGGCGGCCTTCGTCGGCGCAACGACTGGCGATGAACAGCGGGCCAAGCCGCGTGTTGTCGAAGGCGCGCTCGAGGCCGGCGCGCGACTTGCCGGTCGCGACCGCCAGCGACCGCCCCGCGCCGACCAGCGATTCGAGCAGGTCGGCCATGCCGTCGAATGGCCGATCGATGCCGTCGCCGGCGAAGTAGTGGTAGCGATAGCGGGCGACGAAAGCCTGCATTTGGGATGCCGGCAGCGACGGTACCGCTAGTTGCAGGGCTTCGCCCAGCCCGAGGCCGATGACATGTCGGGCGCGCTCCTCGGTCGGTACTGGAAGGCCGAGGTCGGCAGCGGACAACTGGATCGCCGCCGCGATCGAATGGATCGAGTCGACGACGGTCCCGTCCCAATCGAAGACCAGCAGCGCGGCCTGGTGCGGCAGGCACCGAGCTTGGGTCATCGGCAGCTCGTGTCGTCTCGCTCGGCCGAAGCGTCCGACGGCCTCGCCGGGGCCGGCTCGAGGAGGTCGAACACGTCCGGCACCGGCGATTCAAAGTAACACCGATGGCCATCGATGGGGTGAGATAACGTCACCGAAAAAGCATGCAGAAACATACGGTTGAATCCATGTTTATGAAGTACTTTATTTAAAGTAAAATCTCCATACTTGGGGTCGCCGATGATCGGGAATCCAGCATGGGAGAGGTGAACGCGGATCTGGTGAGTACGACCGGTGAGCAGTCGGCAGTCGAGGAGCGAGAACCAGGCTGGCTGGCCCCGGCCGGGATCGCCGGGACGAACCTCCAGCAGCGTGACCTCGGTCGCCGCCGGCGCCGCGCCTGCGACGACCCGGACGCGCCGGTCGCCATCGGGGGCGGCGACGCGCTCGAGCGGAAACTCCAGCCGGGCCCGAGCCCGGCCCCAGCGCCCGGCGACGAGCGCT
Source organism: Burkholderiaceae bacterium (assembly GCA_040510055.1). Taxonomy (GTDB): domain Bacteria; phylum Pseudomonadota; class Gammaproteobacteria; order Burkholderiales; family Burkholderiaceae_E; genus Lautropia. The sequence goes on from JBEVJQ010000211.1 coordinate 10,616, forward strand.
CGGTAGTGCTTGGCCGGCCCGCCCGCGGCGAACTGCCGGTGCAGCGACAGCAGCGCCGGCCGGCTTCGGGCAACGACGATCAGCCCCGAAGTCTCGCGATCGAGCCGGTGCGCCAGTTCCAGGAAACGATCCTGAGGCCGCGTCGCCCGCAGCCGCTCGATGAGGCCGGCTGCAACGCCACTACCGCCGTGAACCGCCAGGCCGGCGGGCTTGTCGAGCACCAGCCAGGCCGGGTCTTCATGAATAACGGTGCAGTCGGCCAAGGGTCGTGACGCCGCTCCGGCACCCGGTCCCTCGGCCGGCTCCCGAACCGGGCGCCGCACCGGCGGAACCCGGATGTCGTCACCGGGCGCAAGCCGGGCGTGAACGGCGACACGGTGGCCGTTGAGCCGAACCTGGCCAGTGCGGATCGACCGCCAGATCCAGGCTCGCGGGACACCTTTGAGGACGCGGACGAGGTGATTGTCGAGCCGCTGACCGTCGCCGTCGACGTCGACCCTGAGGTGGATGGCAGCCGGGCGCCGCTCGTCGGCTCGCGTCGCGCCTACGCCGGATCGACCTTGAACTTTTGCACCTAAAGGCTTCATCCCGCTATAATTTCATGAGGTTGTCACCGGTCGGAAGCACCGGTTGCAGCGTCTCGGCTCCGGCCAGAAGACCCTCCCGGGTCCTGTTTCGACCGTCGCTGGAGCCTGACCCTGCCACATTTCGGCGGAGCGCGCTCCAGCCGCACCCCGGGCCAGTCACCGGTCGGCCCGCCCGGCCGCCGCAGTCGTCGCTCGGCCGACAACTGCTAACGATCTTGCGGCGCTGAATGGTTCAGCGCGCGTGCGAAAGACAACGTCGGCTAGCGGCGGACTTCGAACGAAGACATCGAACCAAGACATCGAACGAAATGTCCGCCTCACGACACGAACGAGCGATTCTGCCTGCCGGCCTGCCAGGCCGCCGGTGACGCCCCAGTTGGCCCTATGACGAGCACTGCCCTGCCGGCCGCAGCCGGCTCCCGCCACCCGATCGCTCGCCCGCCGCGAACGTCGGCCGGGTCGGCGTGCGCGTCCGTGCCGGCAACCGCGTCAACCCAGCATCACGTTTGAGGCGCGGCCCTCGCGGGCCCGTGCCGTTGCCACTTCGCCCGCTGGCTTGCGCACCCCACGCCCGGTGTGCTTGTGGAGTCAGGGCATGAAACGCATGCTGTTCAACGCGACCCATGCAGAAGAACTGCGGGTCGCCATCGTCGACGGTCAACGACTGATCGACATCGATATCGAATCGGCCGGCCGGGAGAGTCGGAAAAGCAACATCTACCAGGGAATCGTCACCCGCGTCGAGCCCAGTCTCGAAGCCTGCTTCGTCAACTACGGCGAGGAACGACACGGCTTCCTGCCTTTCAAGGAGATCTCCAAGGCCTTCTTCGGTCAGAACGGTCGCGGTGACGGCGACGGCGCACGGGCACGGATCCAGGACCTGATCCACGAAGGACAGGAACTGATCGTCCAGGTCGACAAGGAAGAACGGGGCAACAAGGGGGCAGCGCTCACCACGTTCATCTCGTTGGCCGGCCGCTACCTGGTGCTGATGCCGAACAACCCGCGCGGCGGCGGGGTTTCGCGCCGCGTCGAGGGCGAGGATCGGCAGGAACTGCGCGAGACGATGGACAAGCTCGATGTCCCGCAGGGGATGAGCCTGATCGCGCGCACCGCCGGGATCGGCCGCTCGGCCGACGAGCTGCAGTGGGACCTCAATTACCTGCTGCAGTTGTGGCGGGCGATCGAATCGGCGGCCAAGGGCGGCTCCGGTGCCTTCCTGATCTTCCAGGAATCGAGTCTCGTGATCCGCGCGATCCGCGACTACTTCACTTCCGACATCGGCGAGATCCTCGTCGACACCGACGACATCGCCGACCAGGCCCGCCAGTTCATGGGCCATGTGATGCCCGACAGCGTCTCGCGGGTCAAGCGCTACAGCGACAACACGCCGCTGTTCTCGCGCTTCCAGATCGAGCACCAGATCGAGACGGCTTACTCGCGGATCGTGCCGCTACCCTCGGGTGGCGCGGTGGTCATCGACCACACCGAGGCGCTGGTGGCAATCGACGTCAACTCGGCGCGGGCCACGCGAGGCTCGGACATCGAGGAGACGGCGTTCCGGACCAACCTCGAGGCTGCCGAGGAGGCGGCGCGCCAGATGCGGCTGCGCGACCTCGGCGGACTGATCGTCATCGACTTCATCGACATGGAGAGCGCACGCAATCAGCGCGAGGTCGAGCAGCGGCTAAAGGACTCGCTGCAGGTCGACCGCGCCAGGGTCCAGGCCGGCAAGATCTCGCGCTTCGGGCTGATGGAACTGTCGCGCCAGCGGCTGCGCCCGGCCCTCAACGAGGGGACGCACATCACCTGCCCGCGCTGCAACGGCACCGGCGTGATCCGCGACATCGAGTCTTCCGCGTTGCATGTGCTGCGCGTGATCCAGGAAGAGGCGATGAAGGAGAACAGCGCGGCCATCCATGCCCAGGTGCCGGTCGAGGTCGCGACCTACCTGCTGAACGAGAAGCGCGCCGAGATCGCGAAGCTGGAGGCCCGGCTCAAGGTCGACATCGTGCTCGTGCCCAACAAGTTCATCGAGACACCGCACTACAAGCTCGAGCGCCTCAAGCATGACGACGAGCGGCTCGCGAACTACCGGATCAGCTATTCGCTGGCCGAAGCGCCCGAGGACGACAGCGAATACCTGCAGAGCAAGTTCAACGCCGAGAAGCCGCGTCAGGAAGCCGTGGTCAAGGGGGTGACCCCCGACCAGCCGGCGCCGGCGTTCGAGCCGCGACCGGTACCGGCCGCAGCGGCCGCGTCCTCCGCCAACCGCCCCCATGGCGCTGGCCCGGGGTCGACAGGCAGCGACGGCTTCATCGGCAAGATCCTGAGTCTGTTCCGGCGGCGCGCCGCCAATGAATCGACGCTGGCCGCGACCCCGAGCTCGCGCGCCGCGAGCCCGGCGGCACGCGATGGCGCCGAAACCGGCCGCGGACGCGCCGGGACTCCCGAGCGCGGTTCCGGGGGCGATTCCGGCCGCCAGCGCCGCGACGGCCGTGACGGACGCGATCGCAGCGGCCGACGGCGCGAACGGACGGAGCGCACGGACGGCGAGCGCCCGGCCCGCGCCGAACGGGGCGACCGCCCTGAACGGTCCGACCGTCCCGAGCGAGCCGACCGTCCCGACCGAGCCGACCGTCCCGAGCGGGCCGACCGTCCCGACCGAGCCGACCGATCCGACCGTGGTGACCGCCCGGAACGGGCCGAGCGGGCAGACCGGACGGACCGCCCCGAGCGCACGGACCGTGGCGATCATCCCGAACGGGCCGAACGCCCCGAACGCAGCGCGCGCGGCGAACGCACTGACCGTGGTGGTCGGGGCGATCGCAGCGGCGAGAAATCCGACCGCGGTGATCGCGCCCGTGGCCGCGACCGCGGCCCGCGTGTTGATCGCCCCGGCGAGTTGCCAGGGGAAGGAGCGGAGCAGCCGCCGCTCAGCGCGCCTGCCGACGCGACGGTGCCTGGCGCGATGGTGGCTG
>JBEVJQ010000212.1:0-7777 GCA_040510055.1 Burkholderiaceae bacterium
TGGACCGTGCGCAGCAGCAGGCCCAGCGGTCGCAACAGCGCGCGCTCGATCCGGAACAGCGGCTGGGCTTCGCCCGCCCCATAGATCAGGATCGATTCGTCGCGATAGCCCGGTAGAACGCCGGCATCGCGCAGGCGCTCGGCCCAGCGCTGCAATGCCTGGTTGATCGATTCGATCGGAACGATGCTGGCATCGCGGCGCCGATCGACGCCCCTCAGGGCGACGTGAGGCAACGGCGACCCGGGGCGATGCTCGACGTGAAAGAGCTGCGGGTCGAGCCGGTCGATCCAGCCGGGGCTCACGGCGCCGATCCGTTCGTTGCGGAACCAGAACGGTGCAAATCCCGGAGCCGGATGCGGCATCACGCCGCTCAGCAACGCCGTGGCCGGGGTGATCGTGGGTGTCATGGCCTCCGACGTCACGACGACTCCGATGTCGCTGCTGCAACCTCGACCCGGTCAGTCGCGAAAGTTCTCGAACCCAAGCGGCCAGTCCGGCACTTCCTTGCGGATCAGCGCGATCGCGCTCTGCAACTCGTCACGCTTGGCGCCCGAGATCCGGACCGAATCGCCCTGGATCGCGCTGGTGACCTTCAGCTTCGAATCCTTCAGGATCTTGCCGATCTTCTTGGCCGTCTCCTGGGGGACGCCGTGGCGGATCGTGATGACCTGCTTGACCTTGTCGCCGGCGGCCTTCTCGATCGGTCCGTTGTCGAGGTAGCGGACGTCCACGTGTCGCTTCGCGAGCTTGGCCAGCAGGACGTCGCGCACCTGCCCGAGCTTGAAGTCGTCATCGGCGAATGCGGTCAACTGGTTCTCGGCCGATTCGATCCGCGCCTCCGATCCCTTGAAATCGAAGCGATTGGTGATTTCCTTGTTGGCCTGATCGAGAGCATTGCGGATCTCGACCTTGTCGGCCTCGCAGACGACGTCAAACGATGGCATGGCTGGTCTCCTGGCGCTATTGTGCCACCCGTGCCTGCGCGCACCGCAGGGCCGCTCGACGATCGGCAGCGCGGGCCGATGAGACAATCAGGATCCGGCGACAACCGGTGAGCCGCCTGCGCCGCAGGCTCGGCGCCTGGCGCCCGGGATACGGTACGATCGCCGGCACCGGGCAGCCGAGGGCGCCCGGCCGTGCAGCGCGTCGGCCGACCTGAGAGACAACCGGGCCAGCCCAGAACCGGGGACCGACAACATGACTTCCGCGCTCGAGCGACTGCGGTCGATGACCAAGGTGGTCGCCGACACCGGCGACTTCAACGCGATGAAGGCGTTCCGGCCGCAGGATGCGACCACCAATCCGACGCTGATCCTGAAAGCCGTGAAGATGCCGGCCTATGCGAAGTTGCTCGACCAGGTCCGTCGCGATCACCCCAAGGCCAACGCTGCGGTGCTCTGCGATCACCTGCTCGTCGCCTTCGGCCTCGAGATCCTGAAGATCGTTCCGGGCCGTGTCTCGACCGAGGTCGACGCCCGGCTGTCGTTCGATACCGAGGCGACGCTGGTCAAGGCGCGCAGCTTGATCGGTTTCTACGAGGCGGCCGGCGTCGGCCGTGACCGGATCCTGATCAAGGTCGCTTCGACCTGGGAGGGCATCGCCGCGGCCGAGCGCCTCGAGCGCGAGTCGATCCGCTGCAACCTGACGCTGCTGTTCGGGTTCCCCCAGGCCGTCGCCTGCGCCGACGCCGGCGTCTCGCTGGTGAGTCCGTTCGTCGGGCGGATCTACGACTGGTACCGCAAGCGCGAAGGTCGCGACTACGGTGCCGATGACGACCCGGGCGTCGCGGCGGTCCGGCGCCTTTACGACTACTACAAGCGTTTCGGCTACCAGACCGAGGTCATGGGGGCGAGCTTCCGCAATGTCGGCCAGATCCTGGCGCTTGCCGGTTGCGATCTGCTGACCATCAGCACAGAGCTGTTGCAGCAACTTGCCAGCTCCGATGCCGACGTCCCCCGGCGGCTCGATCCGCAGCGCGCACGCTCGGCCGCGATCGACCGCGTGCGGTTCGACGAGAAGCACTTCCGGTTCGAACTGAACGAAGACGCGATGGCGACCGAGAAGCTCGCCGAGGGTATCCGCTCGTTCGCGGCCGACGCTCGGGCGTTGGAAGACCTGGTGGTCGCTTGAATCAGGAGGCGACGGGGCAGAGCGAAGGGTCCCGCGCGGCGGCGCATCGGTCGCGGTTCGCCGTCGCGCTTGCGCTGCTGGCAGCCGCCGTCGGGCTCGGCGGCTGCGCCCCCTGGCCCGGGACGATGGCCGCCACCGGCCTCGAGGGCGATGCGCGGCTTTGCTTCCGGTTGCTCGAAGAAGTCGATCGCCGGGTCGACGAGGCCGGGGTCCGCGATGGCGCCGAGCATCGATTGCCGGGGTTCCCGTACCTGCGCAGCGATCGATTCACGGCGTCGTTCGCTGGCCGGTTTGGTAAAGGTGCGCCCGCCCGTGGCGCGCCGCCCGGCGCCGATGGGGTTCCGATCCGAGGCGATGCGCTCGGGTTGCAGCGCAACGCCTGGATCGGCCGCATGGCCGCGCTCGACCTGGCTGCACGCCGTCACGAAACGGCCAACCTGCCGCGCAGCAGCTATCCGGTAGCGGGCTACGCCGACGGCGATGCGCTGCGCGCCCGGCTCCGCGACTGCAGCGCCGTGCTCGTCGGCAGCCACGCGTCCGATCCGCGGCGTGCCCGGGCGCTGGTCGAAGCGAGCGCGGTCCCCGACGACTACAGTGCGTTGCGGCGCGCCTTCGGCCTCTATCCCGTGGTCGGTATCGGCATCGCCGCTGGTGTCCGCCAATGGGAACAGCAGAACCGCGCGGCCTTCGGCCGGCAACGCCAGCGGCCGGACTACGAACGCGTCCTCTATCAGCGCTACGTGCCGCAGGACTCACCGGCGACAGCCGGGCAGGCGATCGCGGCGGCGCGCGAGATCCTCGGGTCGGCCCAGCACGATGCACTCGGCGTGCCGCAGCTGGCCAAGGCGGCGACGCTGGCGCTTGCGCGCGCGTTCGCGCCGACGTTCGAGATCGCCACCAGTGCCGAGCACGACCGGTTCGGACCGCTGCAGTGGATCGATCTCGGCGGCCTGGTCTGGCCTGGCTCGGATCGCTATTGGCTCGACGTCGATTCGTCGCAGCCCGTCGTCTATCACCAGCTCGCGTTCATGCGCTATGGCGAAGCCGTGCTGCCGCAACTGGTCTACTCGATCTGGTTTCCCGAGCGCCCCGGCATCGACGGCGCCGATTGGGGGGCGGGAAGGCTCGACGGCCTGATCTGGCGCGTGACTCTCGATCCGGACGGCGTGCCGCTGCTGTTCGACGCCGTCCACCCCTCGGGATGCTGTCACCAGTTCTTCAACACCTCCCGGCTGATGCCGAAAGCCGCTCCCGCCAGCGACGAGGTCGGGGAATGGTTGTTCATGCCGCTGGGCATGCCGATCGAAGGCTGGATCCGTGGCGCCGGCGAGCCGAGTCTGGCGGCAATGGCTGGCGGCGCGACGCCGTCCAGCCCAGGGTCGGCGACTGGCCCGGACGCGGTCGGCCAACCGCAATCGGCCACGGTAGGCCAACCGCAATCGGCCACCGCGGGCCAACCGCAATCGGCCACGGTGGGCCCGCTGGCGCTGCGAATCGCCACGCATAGTCATCAGCTCATCGGCGTCGGTGATCCACGGCGGACCTGGGGCGAGCCGCTGGCCCCCAATCCGGCCTACCGCATCGTACCGGCCGATCAGTTACGCGCGCTGCCGCTGCCGAGCAGCTCGAGCCGGAGCGTCTTCGGACCTGACGGTCTCGTTGCGGGCTCCGAGCGCTTCGACCGGTTCGCGCTCTGGCCCTCGGGCATCGACAGCGCCGGGACGTTGCGCCAGTACGGGCGCCAGCCGACTGCCTTCGTCGGTCGCCGCCACTTCGACGACGCCGACCTGATCGAGCAGCGCTTCCAGTGGCGCCGCGTCGCGCCCTGACGGCGGGTCAGCGCCCGGTACTACCGAAACCTCCGGCTCCGCGCGAGCTGCTCGCGAACGAGTCGACGACGTCGAACGTCGCCTGGACGACCGGAACGATGACCAGCTGCGCGATCCGTTCCAGCGGTTGCACCACGAACGGTGCAGTGCTGCGATTCCAGCACGAGATCATCAGCGGCCCTTGGTAATCGGAATCGATCAGCCCGACGAGGTTGCCGAGGACGATGCCGTGCTTGTGGCCGAGTCCCGAGCGCGGCAGGATCATTGCGCACAGGCCCGGATCGGCGACGTGCAGAGCGATGCCAGTGGGCACCATGACGGTCGCGCCCGCAGCCACGGTCACGGCGCTGTCGATACAGGCCCGCAGATCGAGCCCGGCGCTGCCGGCGGTCGCGTAGGCCGGCAGGTTTTCGCGCAGGCGCTCGTCGAGAATGCGCAGCGCGACCCGGTGCGTGGCCCGGGCGCCGAAGTCGGCCGCCATCAGGCCACCGCGTCCGGTAGCCGCCGCGCCAGTTCAGCGACCAGCCGCGTGGCCAGTGCCTGCTTGCTGGCGCGGCCGAATGGCACCGAGCCCGATGCCTCGACCAGCACCAGCTCGTTGTCATCGCGACCGAAGGTCGCCGGGCCGATGTTGCCGATGATCAGCGGTATCCCCTTCCTCTCGCGCTTGGCCGACGCGTGGGCCACCAGATTCTCCGACTCGGCGGCGAAGCCGACGCAGTAGGGCGCCATCGGCCGCCGAGCAACGCTGGCCAGAATGTCGGGGTTCTCGACCAGCTCGAAGGCGGGCGCCCGGCCATCGCCGGTCTTCTTCAGCTTGACCGGCGAGGAGTCGGCCACGCGCCAGTCGGCGACGGCGGCCACTGCGATGAAGCAGTCGATCCGGATCGACGAGGCCGCGCGGTCGAGTTCGGCATCGACGGCGGCCATCATTTCGTTGGCGGTCTGCACGTTGATCCGCTTGACCCCCGGTGCCGACGTGAGCGACGTCGGACCCGAGATCAGCGTCACCTGAGCACCGGCGTGACGGCAGGCGCGGGCGATCGCATAGCCCATCTTGCCCGACGACTTGTTGGTGATGCCGCGTACCGGGTCGAGCGGCTCGTAGGTCGGCCCGGCCGTGATCAGGATCCGCTTGCCGGAAAGCAGCTTGGGCGCGAAGGTCGCGACCAGTTCCTCGACCAGGTCGAGCGGCTCGAGCATCCGCCCGTCACCGAATTCGCCGCAGGCCTGCTCACCGGTCCCGGGCCCGAGGATCTGGATGCCATCGGCCTTGATCCGCGCCAGGTTGCGCTGCGTGGCCGGGTTCTGCCACATCTGCCGATTCATCGCCGGCGCAACCAGCAACGGCAATTCGCGCGCCAGGCACACCGACGACAGTAGGTCGTCGGCCAGGCCGTGGGCCAGCTTGGCGATGAAGTCGGCGGTGGCCGGCGCAATCAGGATCGCGTCTGCGCCGCGCCCCAGCTCGATATGCGCCATCGAGCCGGTCGCGCGTTCGTCCCAGGTGTCGTGATAGACCGGCCGCCCGGACAGCGCCTGGAACGTCGCCGAGCAGACGAAGTGGCGGGCGGCATCGGTCATCACCACCTGGACGGCGGCACCGGTTCGCTGCAGGTCGCGCACCAGCTGCGCGGACTTGTAGGCTGCGACCCCACCGGTTACGCCGAGGACGATGGTGCGCGCGGCCAGTTCTTCGCCGCCGCCCATCCTGTCATTGTCGCTGATCAACGGCCTTCTCCTTCGGGCTCGTGCGGATGCGGCGGATCTCGTCGACGATCAACAGCGCCGCGCCGGCGGTGATGGCACTGTCGGCGATATTGAACGCGGGGAACGACCAGCTGCCCTGGTAGAACAGGAGGAAATCGACCACCTTGCCGATCCGCAGGCGGTCGATCAGGTTGCCTACGGCACCCCCCAGCACCAGCGCCAGACCGGCGGCGAACAGCGTCTGCTGGTGATGGCGGGCGAGCAGGTAGACGATGAACAGCGCGGCGACCACGGCGATCGCCACGAAGAACCACCGTTGCCAGCCGTCGTGGCCGGCGAGGAAGCTGAACGCCGCACCGCGGTTGTACCAGAGCGTGAGGTCGAACAGCCCCGGGATCACCGTCAACTGCTCGCCCTCGCGAAAACGCTCGACGATGACGAACTTGAGCAGCTGGTCGACGAGCACCACCACGGCGCTGATCCCGAGCCACAGTCCGAACGGAACGCGACGATTCATCGGCGCGACGATCAGGCGTGGCGGCGCGGTTCGTCGCCAGCGCCGAGATTCGCGATACAGCGCCCGCAGAGCGACGGTCGGGCCGGGTCGACCCCGACATCGGCGCGCCAGTGCCAGCAGCGGGCGCACTTCGGATCGGTGATCGGTCCGGCATCGATGCCGCCGTCAGTGGCGCCGCTCGCACCATCGGTCCTTTCGACCCTGGCCTGCGAGGTGATCAGCACGAACCGCAGGTCGTCGTCGAGCGCGGCCAACGCGTCGTAGCGTTCGCCGCTGGTGCGGATCGTCACCGCGGCCTGCAGCGACGAGCCGATCGTTCCCTGTTCGCGCAGCGCTTCCAGTGTTTTCTGGACGTCGGCGCGCGCGGCGCGGATCAGCTGCCACCGGTCGTGGAGCCACAACCCGTCGTCGGGCAGGGGGAAATCGGTCAGCACCTCGGCCTGGATCGTCCCGGTGGCGGCGAATCGTGCCGGCGCGAAGATCTCCCAGGCTTCGTCGGCGGTGAACGACAGGATCGGTGCCATCAGCCCGAGCAGTGTCTCGGTGATCTGCCACAGCGCCGTCTGGGCGCTGCGCCGTGCCGGACCGTCGGCACGCGTCGTGTAGAGCCGGTCCTTGAGGATGTCGAGATAGAACGCGCCCAGATCTTCGGAGCAGAATCGCTGCAGCGCCGAGACGATCGGATGGAACTCGTAGCGCTTGTAGCTCGCGACCTGCTCGTCGCGGAATCGGGCGAGCATCACCAGCGCATAGCGGTCGATCGTCAGCATCCGCTCGAGCGGCACGGCGTCGCGCCGCGGGTCGAAATCGCTGGTATTGGCCAGCAGGAAGCGCAGCGTGTTGCGGATTCGGCGATAGGCCTCGACGACGCGCTTCAGGATCTCGTCGGAGAGTGACAGCTCGCCCGAGTAGTCGGAACTCGCGACCCATAGCCGCAGGATCTCGGCGCCGAGCCGGTCCGAGACCTCCTGCGGCTCGATGCCGTTGCCGAGCGACTTGCTCATCTTGCGGCCCTGGCCGTCGACGACCCAGCCGTGCGTCAGCAAGGCGCGGTAGGGGGCGACACCATTGAGCATGCAGCTGATCAGCAGCGACGAATGGAACCAGCCGCGGTGCTGATCGCTGCCCTCGAGATAGAGATCGGCCGGGAACACCGATTCGGCCTTGTGCGAGCCGCGCAGCACGGTCTGGTGCGTCGAACCGGAGTCGAACCAGACATCGAGCGTGTCGCGGCTCTTGTCGTAGTTGGCGCTGTCGGATCCGAGCATCTCTTCGGCGGTGACCGATTGCCAGCTCTCGATGCCGCCGACCGCGACGCGCTGCGCGACCTGCTCGAGAATCTCGGCCGTGCGCGGATGCAGTTCGCCGGTCTGCTTGTGAAGGAAGAACGGCATCGGCACACCCCACTGGCGCTGGCGCGACAGCGTCCAGTCGGGACGATGGGCGATCATCGAGTGCAGCCGCGCCTTGCCCCAGCCCGGATAGAACGCCGTTGCCTCGATCGCGGCCAGTGCCCGCTCGCGCAGTGTCGCACCGACCTTCGGCGCCAGGTCCATGCCGCCGAACCACTGGCTGGTCGCGCGATAGATCA
>JBEVJQ010000213.1:0-8887 GCA_040510055.1 Burkholderiaceae bacterium
GTCATGATCGATTCGTCGTATCCGATCCGCCGGCCGCCGGTGGTCATCCGGTTGCTCTGCCTCGGCGTCGCGCTGGCCATCGTCTATCTGTCGTTGCACCCGCTCGAGAGCTGGCGGCTGCGCCAGCCGTCGCCGTTCGCCTTCCTCTGGCACGGCCTGCCGCGCTACTGGTCGCGCGCCGACCTCGTGTCCAACGTGGCCGCCTACCTCGTGTTCGGTGTGCTGTTCTACCTGTCCTGGTTCCGCGCCGCCCGGACCCCGGGGCCGATCGTGGTGACGGCGGCAGCGGGCCTGACCCTGTCCCTGGTCCTCGAGTGTCTTCAATCCTACCTGCCGTCGCGCGTACCGTCGCTGCTCGACCTGCTGTCCAATGCCGCCGGTGCCACCGCTGGCGCGATAGTCGGTGCATTGACGGCCTGGGCGCGGATCCGGCGTGAGGCGCGGCTGCTGCCGGCGAGCACGCAGTGGTATCGACAGGGGCCGGCGCTGGGCTGGGTATTGCTCGTCGTCTGGTTCGTCGGCCAACTGATGCCGCAGCGGGTGCTGTTCTCGACCGGAAGCCTGCTGACCGCATTGGCGCAGACATTTCCCCGGCTCGCCGGATGGCTGGCGCCGCAATCCCCGGCCACCGATCTGATGGCTGCCGCCGGCCCCGGGGGCGGGATGACGATGCCACCGGTACCCGGGGCGTCGGCGGCCTGGCCGCTGGCGAGCAGCGGTCCGGTCGAGACCCTGGCAATCACCGTGATGATCGCGATGGTCGGCATCCTGATGATGGACCTGATCCGGCCAACCGCAAGCCGGATCTTCTGGATCGTCGGCGCGTTGCTGCTCGCGCTGCTGTTGCGCGGCCTGGCCGCACCGCCCCCGCATCGTGAGGGGCTGCTTTCCGTCTGGCTCACCGTTGGCGCCCAGGCAGCCCTGGTGCTGTCGGCCGTCTGTCTCTACCTGATCGGCGCCTTCGGCCGGCGCGCTCGCCTGCGGATCGGGCTGGCCCTGGCGCCCGTCGCGATCGTGCTCGCGTACTTCACGTCGAGCGACCCGTATTACCTGTCGATGCAGGAGGCGACGCGTGGAATGCTCGATCCGGCGCTCACGCCCAGCCTGCGCAGCCTCATCCGCGGTCTGGGTGCGGGTTGGCCGCTGATGCTGGCAGCCTACTGTCTGTCGCGGCTCGTGACGTCGCCGCGTTCCGGACGCGTCGTCTCCCTATAATCGTTCCGAGGTCTCCATGGGCTATTACGAACGTCATATCTTCTTCTGCCTGAACCACCGTGACGATGGTCGCGAACACTGTTCCGGGAAGAACGCCGAGGCGATGCAGCAATACGCCAAGGGCTGCGTCAAGGATCACGACCTTGCCGGCGCCGGCAAGGTTCGGGTGAACAAGTCCGGTTGCCTCGACCGCTGCGAACTCGGGCCGGTCGCCGTGGTCTATCCGGAAGGGGTCTGGTACACCTATGTCGACGAGGAGGACATCGACGAGATCGTCGAGTCCCATCTGCGTGACGGAAAGCCGGTGGAGCGGCTGCGGCTACCGGACGAGTGATCGGCGTACCCGGCGCTGAGGGTCCAGGGGCGGCGGCAGGAGTGGTCGCAGGTGGCAGATACCAGGACGTTGCATCGCGCCGAAGGACATCCGACCACTCAGGCGCTGGCCAGCGGCGATACCCGGATCGGGATGCCGCCGGGAGTCGACAGTGATGCGATCTACTGTCGCACGGCCAAGGGCGAGAAGGCCATCGAATTCAGCACCCAGCGACTGTCACGAAGCGCGCGTCGCGTGCTCAATCTGTTCGATGGCGCCAGACCCCTGCGCGAGCTCCCCCGGATCGTGGGCAGCGACGAATTGCCGCAAATTCTCCAGGACCTGCTCGATCAGGCGATGATCGAACTGGTCGGTTCGAGCGGACAGGTGGCGGGCGACGATCCCCATCCGGACGTGACGCTGGCGCGGATCAAGCGGGCCCTCGCCGGCGCCTTCGAGCGCGAACTCGGCAGCCAGGCTGCCGTGCTGGAGGCCCGAGTCCAGGATTGCGTCAACCTCGTCGTGCTGCGAAACGTGCTGCAAGAACTGACTGCGCTGGTCGCCGCACGCAAGCATCCGAAGGCGGCCGAGCGGATCAAGGCCATCGTGCGCGCCAACGATCCGCACTGACGGCGGATTCGGACCGCGGGGTCGCCGGCATGAACGGGCAACCGTCGAGCCGCGCCGGTCGCGGCCGGTCCCGCGCCGTCCGTCGGCTTGGCGGCGCAACCCGTCTTGCTCTCGCAACGACGGTTGAGGGCGGCCCGCCCGGGCATCTCCGGCCGGCCGGATAATTCGCTCCATCCGAGCCCTCGCAAGACCACCGAAGATGACGAACGCCAATCGCCACGGCCGTCCGAACGCCAATCGCCAGGGCATTCACGCGCTGATCGCCGCCCTGCTGCTGGCTTTCGCCTGCTCCACGTTCGTCACCGGCGCCCGCGCCGAGGTGGCGCCGCCCGATATCGCGGCGCGCTCCTGGCTGCTAGTGGACATGACCACCGGGGCGACACTGGCCGCACGCGATTCCGACCGTCGAATCGAACCAGCATCGCTGACCAAGTTGATGACGGCCTACCTGGTGTTCAACGCGCTGCGCGACAAGCGGCTCACGATCGATCAGCGGCCACCGGTCTCGCCTCTCGCCTACAAGGCCGGCGGTTCGCGAATGTTCGTCGACCCGCGCAATCCCGCACGCGTCGATGAACTGCTCAACGGCCTCATCGTCCAATCGGGCAACGATGCCGCCGTCATCCTGGCCGAGGCGGTCGGCACCACGGAGACCCAGTTCGCGACCCTGATGAACGCCGAGGCCGCGAGGCTCGGAATGAACAACTCGAAATTTACCAATGCCTCCGGCTTGCCCGATCCGCAGCACTACTCGACCGCGCGCGACCTGGCGACGCTGGCCTCGCGACTGATCGCCGACCATCCCGAGTACTACAGGCTCTACGCCCAGCGCGACTACACCTACAACAACATCAAGCAGCCGAACCGCAATCGGCTGCTGTTCACCGATCCCACGGTCGACGGCGTCAAGACCGGTCACACCGATGCCGCCGGCTATTGCCTGATCAGCTCGGCCAAGCGTGAGGACACGGCGAGCGGACTGAGCCGTCGGTTGGTCGCGGTGGTGCTGGGTGCGAATTCCGAGTCGAGCCGGGCGATCGAGTCGCAGAAGCTGCTGAACTTCGGCTTCCAGAACTACCAGGTGGTGCGGCTCTACAAGAAGGACGCGCCACTCGCCAGCTACAAGGTGTTCAAGGCCAAGGCGCCCGAGGTCAGGGTTGGCTTCTCCGACGATGTCATGCTGACCGTGGCGCGCAACGACGTCGATCGCGTCAAGGGCGAGGTCGAGCGCAACGAGCCGCTGATCGCGCCGATTCCGGCCGGCACCCGGCTCGGCACCCTGCGCGTCCAGCTGGCCGATCGCACGCTGCTCGAGCGGCCGATCATTGCCCTCGAGAACGTCGAGGCTGCCGGATGGGTCGGCCGCTCCTGGGATACGATCAAGCTCTGGATCAAATAGGCCGCAGGCCCCGGTAGACCGCGGGGCTCGCCCGAGTCACGGCTGTCACCGCGGGAACTCCTCGCGCGCGGGTCGCCGGGCAGCGGCCCGGGAGCGTGATGGAGCCGACTGTCTATCTCAACGGCACCTTCCTGCCGATCAGCGAAGCCCGCATCCCCGTCCTCGACCGGGGTTTCATCTTCGGTGACGGCGTCTACGAGGTCGTCCCGTGCTACGGTGGCGTCCCGTTTCGCTGGCCCGAGCATAGGGCCCGGCTCGAGCGCAGCCTCGCCAAGATCCGGATCGACAATCCGATGCCGGCCGAGCGCTGGACGGCGCTGGTCAGGGAACTGATCGAGCGCCATCCGTGGACCGACCAGTTCATCTACATCCAGGTCACCCGGGGTGTCGCCCGGCGCGACCACGCCTTCCCAGCTGATGCGACTCCGACGGTATTCGCCATGGCAAGCGAGTTCAAGGCGCCGACGCGCCAGCAGATCGACGAAGGGGTCAAGGCAGTGACGCTGCCCGACGTGCGCTGGCTCCATTGCGACATCAAGTCGACTTCGCTGCTCGGCAACGTGCTGGCGCGTCAGGCAGCGGCCGATGCGGGAGCACTCGAATGCGTCCAGTTCCGCAATGGCATCCTGACCGAAGGATCGAGCAGTAATGTCTGGGTCGTGTGCCGAGGGGAGCTGATCTCGCCACCGCGCGACGCACGCATTCTCGAAGGCATCCGGATGGGCCTGGTCGAGGAGCTGGCACAGGCGAGCGGCATTCGGCACCGGGTCGCCGAAGTGCCCGAAACCGATGTCCGCTCGGCCGACGAGTTGATGCTGACTTCGGCCACCAAGGAAATCCTCGCTGTCACTGAACTGGATGGGAGGCCGGTGGCGGACGGCAAGCCCGGACCGGTGTTTCGCAAATTGCTGGCGGCCTATCAGGAGGCCAAGCGGCGGAGCGCCGAGGCCGCTCGGGCCACTGCCACTGAGGACAACGCGGAATGACAGGCATCTCGAACGGCAATGGTGGCGCAGGGGACGGCAACGGCCGCGCAGGGACCAGCGGCGGGGCGGGCGAGACGTCCGCGTCGCCGTCGCTGCTGCAGTTTCCCACCGCTTTCCCGATCAAGATCATGGGCCGGCGCGTCGACGGGTTCGTGCGGACGATCACCGATCTCGTCCGTAAGCACGCCCCGGACTTCGACCCGGCGACGATCGAGTTGCGGCCCTCGACCATGGGCAACTATCTGTCGCTGACGGCCACGATCAACGCCACGTCGCGCGAGCAACTCGACGCGCTCTACCGCGCGCTGACCAGCCACCCGCTGGTGTCCGTGGTTCTCTAGTGTCCAGTCTCCGCCGTCGCTGCCGGGGGTCGGCCGCCATGACCGCGACGGCCGCGCCGCTTCGCTTTCGCGACCTCGGAACGACCGACTACTCGGCAACTCTCGAACGGATGCAGGACTATGTCCGGAGCCGGATCGCGGCCCGGACTGCCGGCACCGCCGACCGCGGCGACCCCGGCGACGAGGTCTGGTTGACCGAGCATCGCCCGGTGTACACCCTTGGGCGCAGTGCCCGCCGCGACCATCTGCACGACACCGGGGCCGTCGCCGTGGTCGAGACCGAACGCGGCGGCCACGTGACCTATCACGGCCCCGGCCAGGTCGTCGTCTATCCGCTGCTCGACCTCCAGCGGCGCGGCCTCGGCGTCCGGCGCTACGTCTGCGCGCTCGAGGATGCCGTGATCGCGACTTTGGCCTCCGCCGGGGTCGAGGGCCGGCGCCGGCCTGGCGCACCGGGTCTCTACGTCGCCTCGGGCGCCAAGATCGCCTCGATCGGGCTCAAGGTCAGCTATGGGTTCTGCTATCACGGACTGGCCCTGAACGTGGCCATGGACCTCGAGCCGTTCGCCCGGATCGACCCCTGCGGCTACGCCGGCCTGGCCGTGACCGACATCGGACGCGAGCGACCCGGGGATTTGCAGGCCACCGAGATGACCCGGTTGCAGTCGACATTGCGTGATGCACTGCGGCACGTCCTTGAACGATAATGGGCCGATGACCGAAGAAACCATACCGACGACCACCGCCGATCCGACGATCAAGCAGAAGGGAGCGGCCAAGACCGCGCGGATCCCGATCAAGATCGTCCCGATCACCGATCTCCCGCGCAAGCCCTCCTGGATTCGTGTCCAGCCGGCGCCCATCGGCAGCCGCTTCTTCGAGGTCAAGCGGATCTTGCGCGAAAAACGCCTGGTCACCGTCTGCGAGGAGGCGTCGTGCCCGAACATCGGCGAATGTTTCGGCAAGGGAACGGCCACCTTCATGATCATGGGCGACAAATGCACGCGGCGCTGCCCGTTCTGCGACGTCGGACATGGCCGGCCCGATCCGCTCGACCGCGACGAGCCGCAACACCTGGCCGAGACCATCGCCGCCCTCGGGCTCACCTATGTCGTCATCACCTCGGTCGATCGCGATGACCTGCGCGATGGCGGCGCCGGCCATTTCGTCGACTGCCTGCGAGCCGTCCGCGAGCATTCGCCGCAGACCCGGATCGAGGTCCTCGTACCGGATTTCCGCGGCCGCGCCGACCGGGCGCTCGCGATTCTCGAGACCGTGCCCCCCGACGTCATGAACCACAATCTCGAGACCGTCCCGCGGCTCTATCGCCAGGCCAGGCCCGGCTCCGACTACGGCCATTCGCTGAAGTTGCTCCAGGACTTCAAGGCGCGCGTGCCCGGCGTCCCGACCAAGTCGGGACTGATGGTCGGCCTCGGCGAAACCGATGACGAGATCATCACCGTGATGCGCGACATGCGCGCGCACGACATCGACATGCTGACGATCGGCCAGTACCTGGCGCCGTCGCGCCATCACCTGCCGGTGATGCGCTACGTCGAACCCGAAACCTTCGAGCACTACGAGCGCATTGCCAACGAGCTGGGGTTCTCCCACGCGGCCGTCGGGCCACTGGTCCGTTCCTCGTATCATGCCGATCGGCAGGCGCACGCGGCGGCGACTGCGGGGTCGACGCCACCGACGGCGCGGCAGACGGCAGGCTGAGCCGGCGGCCCCGCGGGCGGCCGCGGCCATTCGTCGTTGCTGCCGTCACGTCGCGAATCCCTGACCGGAGGGCGTGACTTGTCGCATTACCTATCCCCCAATACCTGGGCGCCGCGCGCCCTGGCGATCCTGCGCATCGTCACCGGCTATTGCCTCATGCTGCACGGGACCGCCAAGCACCTGAAGATCCCGCGGATCGAGGCGTTCGAGAAGATCGACCCGCTGTCGATGTCCGGGATCGCCGGCTGGATCGAGCTGATCGGCGGGGGGCTGCTGATCATCGGCCTGTTCAGTCGCCCGGTCGCGTTCCTGCTTTCCGGGCTGATGGCATTTGCCTACTTCCTCGGTCACGCGCTCCCCCAGGGCTCGTGGCTGCTGCCCCTGATCAACCGTGGCGAAGCGGCCGTGCTGTTCTGCTTCATCACGCTTTACATCAGCGCGGCGGGGCCCGGTTCCTGGAGCCTCGATGGGATCCGTGCCCGACGTGCACGCTAGCGATCGAGGAACGATCGTCCAGGGGTACCTGAGGTGACCCGAGTTGGCTGACGCCTCGCCGCGGCCGGCGCGACGACCGACGGCCGGCGAGGGCCCGCCCCGGGCGTCATCGGCGCGCGGCGGGACCGGTCAATCCACCCCCGACGCGACCCATCAACGCGAACTGGCCGAACTGCTCGCACGCATCGGCCTGGGTGACCGTCAGTCGTTCACCGAACTCTACCGCCGGACCCGTTCGCATCTCTTCGGTGTCGTGCTGCGTATCAATCGCGACAGGGCTCAAGCCGAGGAGATCTTGCAGGACGTTTTCGTCAACATCTGGCGCGGTGCCAGGAGCTACGACGCTTTGCGCAGCCCGCCGATGACGTGGCTGATCAGCATGGCGCGCTACCGGGCGATCGACAGCTTGCGGCGCCGCGCGGCCGAGCCGCAGTTGGTGGTGGCAACAGCCGGCTCGGCCATGACCGACGGCGAGCCGCTCGACCTGCTGCAGACGATCGCCTGCGATGGGCTGGGTCCGGAGGAAATGGCCGAGCAGACCAGCCGCGCCCATGCGGTCAGGGCCTGCCTGGAATCGCTCGGCGCCGAACAGCGCCAGTCCATAGCACTGGCCTATTATCACGGATTCAGCCATTCGGAAGTAGCCGAGCAAATGGCACAGCCCCTCGGCTCGGTCAAGAGCTGGATCCGTCGCGGGCTCCAGGCACTGCAGCGCTGCCTCGGCCAAGCCGGCGCCTTCGATGGTTCGGAGCGCTGAGATGGACTACAGCCGACCCGAAGTGGCAGACCGGCTCGCAGCCGAATACGTCCTCGGCACGCTGCGCGGCTCAGCCCGGCGCCGATTCGAGACGCTGCTGCTGTCGCACCCACTGCTGCGCCGCTCAGTCGCCGGGTGGGAGGCGCGGCTGGCCCCATATGCCCAGCCCGTCCAACCGGTTACGCCGCCCGATTCGGTCTGGCACCGGATCGAGTCGCAGTTGTTCGACGCAGCGCCGCGGCAGCCAGCGAGGCCCGCGGCGACGCCGCGGCGGCTGCGGTGGTGGGAGGCGCTGGGCCTGTGGCAAGGCGTGGCGATGGCCTCGCTCGCAGCGGCCATCGGGCTGGGAATGCTGGCGTCGCGATCACCCGTGGTCGGGCCGCCGATCGTGATCGTCCTCGGCAACAACCCGGAAGCCGCGCAGACGTTGAATGCGTCGTTCGTGGCCAGCGTCGGCGCCGACGGCCGTTCGCTGGTGCTGCGGCCGATCAATGCGGTCCCGCTTGCCACTGGCCGGGCGCTCGAACTGTGGGCGGTCCCGGCGCAGGGCGCACCGCGCTCGCTCGGTCTGGTGCGACCGGACGGGGCGACGACCGTGCTCCGGG
This sequence comes from Burkholderiaceae bacterium, assembly GCA_040510055.1. Lineage (GTDB taxonomy): Bacteria > Pseudomonadota > Gammaproteobacteria > Burkholderiales > Burkholderiaceae_E > Lautropia. Next base: position 8,464 of record JBEVJQ010000213.1, read on the forward strand.
CGGAGGTGCTGCGCAATACCTCGGCGTTCGCCGTCAGCCTCGAGCCCGCCGGCGGATCGCCGTCGGGCGCGCCGACCGGGCCCATCGTCTCGGTCGGCAAGGTCGACATCTGAGCGGCAGGGGCCGGGGAACGTCAGGCCGGAGTGCGGTCATGGGTGGATGACGGTCAGGAGACGCGAACTCGGTCAGGGCCGAAGAGCTGTCATGGGCCGGAGTACGGTCACGGGCCGGAGTACGGTCACGAGCCGGAGCGGTCACGGGCCTTGAAGCGCACCACTCCAGAGCAGCACCAGGCAGACGATCCAGAGCGCGACAGCGACTCGTTGCCAGGGCCGAGAATCGCGCAATGCGGCCGAGACGACCGGCGAACCGGGACGACCGTCCAATGGACTCGCCGCTGTCGTGGTCACTGGGCCGCCGCGCT
>JBEVJQ010000214.1:0-9330 GCA_040510055.1 Burkholderiaceae bacterium
GGCCACACGCGACCTGTTCGGCATGGCCGAGCCCGAGATCGCAGCGATGGCCGACGGGACGTCCCCCCGAAGTAGTTCGAGCAAGTTGCCGGATCGCCTCGAGGCACTGCTGCGCAGTGCGCTGCTCCACGCCGATCCGGCGCGTTTCGTCGTGCTCCACCGGCTGGTGGCCCGCGTCGGGCGAGACCGCCGTGTGGCCGCCGACACGCTCGATCCCGACCGCATCGCCGCCGAGACATTGGCGCGACAGGTTCGCCGCGAAATGCACAAGATGAAGGCGTTCGTCCGTTTTCGGCGGGTCACCGACGACGATGGCGAGCGATTCGTTGCCTGGTTCGAGCCCGAGCACCATGTCGTCCGGGCCGTTGCGCCCTTCTTCGCGCGACGGTTCGCGCAGATGCGCTGGGCGATCCTCACGCCGCGCGGCAGCGTCCACTGGCAGGACGGTCGCCTGCGCTTCGCCCCGCCCGCCGATCGCAGCACCGCACCTGGTCCCGACGCCGGCGAAGCCCTCTGGCTCGACTACTACCGCAGCATCTTCAATCCGGCCCGCGTAAAGCTGGCGATGATGCGACGCGAGATGCCGGTCCGGTACTGGCGCAACCTGCCCGAGGCCACGGCAATCCCGTCGCTGGTCGCCGCTGCCGACGAACGTGCCGGCCAGATGGTGCGTGAGGCCGATGGCCCGCGCACGCGCCGTCCGGCTCGCTGCCTCCGCGCCGCAGCCGGCGGAGCCGGCGAACCGATAGCGAGCGCCAACCGCCGCGGGGTCAATGGCAAGGGCACGAACACCAACGAGATCAGCGAGACCAACGACACCAACGACACCAACGACACCAACGACACCAACGACACCAACGGCAACGCGCTCGAGCGGCTGGCCGACTTGCGGCGGCAGGCCGGCGTCTGCGATCGCTGCACCTTCGCGTCGGCCGCCACCCAAACGGTCTGGGGCGTGGGTCCGGTAGGCGCCCTGCTGATGCTCGTGGGCGAGCAGCCTGGCGATCGCGAAGACCTCGAAGGTCGGCCGTTCGTCGGTCCGGCCGGACAGTTGCTGCACCAGAGCCTGAAGCAGCTCGGCTGGCCGGTCGAGAGACTGTATCTGACCAACGCGGTCAAGCACTTCCGCTATCAATGGCGTGGCCATCGACGCATGCACAAGACCGCGGCGCAACGCGATGCCGCGCAGTGCGCCGACTGGCTCGAACAGGAGATCGCCGCGGTCGATCCGGGAGCGATCGTGGCGCTGGGCGCCACGGCCGCGCGCAGTCTCCTCGGGTCGGGGGCCACGACCGTCGGCGACGCGATCGCTGCTGGTGCCGGGACCGCTGCCGGCGCCGGGACCGGAGCGCCCGAAGAGGACTTCGAGGCAGGCGGCTGGCAGCGACGAGGCGACGGGCGCAGGGTCCTGGTCTGCGCCCATCCGGCAGCCGTGCTCCGGGGAGCTGTCCCGTTGCCACGATGGTTGGCGCAACTGGAGCGCGCGACCGCCCTGGTCACGCGGCCGCGGACACGAGGCTGACCACCCGGCGCCGGCAATCGGCGCCGGGGGACAAGGGACCGGCCTCGCTGGTCGATCAGGAACGCCACTTGCGTATGCCGCCTCCGATTGGCAATAGGCAAAGGGACCGAACATGACCAGAGATCGACGCGCAGACGAGAAGCCGGTCGCATCGAAGCCCGACGATCCCGCGCCGAGCGAGGGCGCCGGCAGAGAGCCCGGCAACGGCACGGATTCTCCAAGCGTCGCGCGACTGGTCGGGCTGATGCGCGAGCTCCAGTCGCGACAACGGGAGCGCGATGCCGCGCGCAAGGCCAGCGCCGGATCCGGTCAGGACGGCAAGGAAAAGGGCGGCCACGAAAAGAGCGGCAAGGAAAAGGGCAGCGAGAGCAAGAGCAGCGAGGGGAAAGACGCTGCGGCCGAGCAGCCGCCTGCGGTCCAGGCCGGGAGCCACGACCAACCGGAGAACCCGCTGCCCCGAGACCAGTTGTCCAAGCCCGGCGATGAGTATCGATTGACCCTCGCCCCACGGTACAAGGCGCCCGACTACCGCGGCAGCGGCAAGCTGCAGGACATGGTTGCGATCGTGACCGGAGGCGACTCCGGAATCGGCCGGGCGGTCGCCGTCCTCTTCGCCCGCGAAGGGGCCGACGTGGCTGTCATTTACCTCAATGAACACGACGATGCGCGCCAGACGGCCGACGACGTCCGTGCCGAAGGGCGCGAGGCCTTGACGCTGGCAGGCGACGTTCGCGATCCCGAGTGGTGTCGCGAAGCGGTGGCCCAGGTCGTCCAACGCTTCGGACGGCTCGACATATTGGTCAACAACGCAGCGTTTCAGTTGCACGCGCACGACCTCTCGGAACTCGATCCGGAACGCGTCGACCTCACGCTGTCGATCAACATCCAGGGTTACTTCAACATGGCCCGGGCAGTGGTGCCCCAGCTGTCGAAGGATGGGTCGATCATCAACAGCGGGTCGGTGGTCGGATTCCAGGGGAGCAAGCACCTCCTGGACTACGCGGCCTCGAAGGGCGCAATCCACGCCTTCACCAAGTCACTGGCGAGCAACCTGCTTCCCGATGGCATCCGGGTCAACGCCGTCGCGCCGGGCCCCGTCTGGACGCCGCTCAACCCGGCCGACAGGCCGCCCGAGGAGGTCGAGCAGTTCGGCGCGCACAGCGACATGAAGCGCGTCGCGCAGCCCGAGGAGATCGCCCCGGCGTACGTGTTCCTCGCATCGCCCAGTTGTGCTTCGTACATCTCCGGAATCGTGCTGCCGATCACCGGCAGCGTCGGCGCGTACTGATGTTCATCTCCGACCGCCTGATGGCGATTTCCGCTGGCGCACCGCCGCTCGGACCGCGATGATTCCGGACTGGGTGCAATGGCCGGCGATGATCGTCACGGTAATCTCGAGCTGGCTCGTCGCCTCGCGCCACAAGCGCCATCGCGCCTGGGGCTTCTGGACGTTCCTGCTGAGCAATGTGCTCTGGGTCGCCTGGGGCATTCCGAACAACGCCTGGGGGCTGGTCGTCCTGCAGCTCGCTTTGGCCGGCATGAACATCCGCGGCGTGCTCAAGACCGAGGAGAATCAGACTGCATGACGGCAGGACCCACGCCAAGACCCATCGCGCGAGGACCCATCGCGCGAGGACCCATGACGGCAGCCAGCGATCGGTTCCGTCGCGCGGCCTTGCGCCGGGCGCTGGCGGCGGTTGCAACGGGGGTCGCGGCGGCAGTTGCGCTGGCCACTTCAGCGTTGCCCGCGCGGGCCGCCGAGATCAGGGTCCTCACTGCCGGAGCATTCAAGCCGATCGTGACCTCCCTGGCGCCGGTGTTCGAGCAGCGAACGGGCCATACCCTGGTCGTCGACAACGACACTGCAGGGGCGCTGGAGAAGCGGATCCTCGCCGGCGAGACCTTCGACCTCGTCGTCCTTCCGCCCGCGGGACTCGACCGCCTCGTCAAGCAGGGCGCGGTCGCCGATGCGCCGGCGCGCCTGGCTCGCGTCGCAATCGGCGTCGCAGTGAAGGAAGGCGCAACGCCCCCGAACATCTCCACCCCGGAATCATTCCGCCAGGCGCTGCTCGATGCCCGTCGAGTGGCCTTCATCGATCCGGCAGCTGGCGGCTCGAGCGGGATCTACCTGTCCCAGTTGTTCGCCAAGTGGGGGATCGCTGCGCAAATCGACGCCAAGGCCGTGCTCGTGCCCGGCGGCCTCGTCGCGCAGCGTCTCGTAACCGGCGAGGCCGATCTCGCGCTCCACCAGATCAGCGAGATCCTTGCCGTGCCGGGCGTCACATTGGTCGGCCCACTTCCGGCAGCCATCCAGAACTACACCGTCTACGCTGGCGGCATCGCCGCCAGGTCGCCGGCCCCCACGGCCGCCCGGGCGCTGCTCGTCTTCCTCGGCGGTCCCGATGCCGCGGCAGTGCTGCGCGAACGAGGCATGGAACCGCCTTGACCGGTCCGTTCCGGCGGCGCGATGCCGTCCGCTCGCTTGCTTCGTCGCCGTCGCGATCGAGATGAGATCGGGCGACCTCGTCGAATACCTGCTGCTCGCCGCGATCTGGGGCGGCTCGTTCCTGCTGACGCGTGTCGCCGTGCCGGAGTTCGGCCCGTTCGCCCTGATGTTCGTCCGCTGTGGCGCAGCTGCCGTGCTGATGGTCGGCTACCTCGCGGTGCGCGGCCAGTTGTCGGCGCTGCGTGGCAACCTCTGGCGCAGCGGGTTGATCGGCATCGTCGGCTCGGCCATGCCGTTCGCCCTGCTCGGCTACGGCCTGGTGTCGCTGTCGGCCGGACTGGGCTCGATCCTGAACGCCACGACGCCGATGTTCACCGCCCTCGTCGGCTGGCTCTGGATGGCCGAACGACTGCCCGCGGCACGCGCCGCCGGGATCGCGATCGGCTTCGCCGGTGTCGTCGTGCTCGCATGGTCGCGCCTGACGGGCGGGGTCGGCGCCTGGTTGCCCGTGGCCGCCTGCCTGATGTCAACGCTTTGCTACGGCGTGGCCGCCAATGCGACGCGTCGCTACCTCGCCGACGTCCCCGCGCTGATCGGGGCGACCGGCAGCCAGATCGGCGCGGCGCTGGCGCTGGCGCCGTTCGCTGCGTTCAGCTGGCCGACGCCGATGCCTTCGGCGCTGGCATGGGGCAATGCGATCACGCTGGCCGCCGTCTGCACCGCGGTCGCCTACCTGCTCTACTTTCGACTGATCAAGCATGCCGGCGCCCAGCGCGCGGCGACCGTCACCTATGTGATCCCGCTGTTCGGCGTCCTCTGGGGCGCATGGCTGCTCGGCGAGCGCCTCGAGCCGCGGCAATTGCTCGGCGGCGCCATCATCATCGTCGGCTCGGCCCTGGCGATCGGGCTGCTGCGCCTCGGTCGACGCCCGGTCCCGCTGAGGCCACCCGCGCCTGACCCGTAACGGCCGTAACCGGTCCGACCGCGCCGACGCGCTCAGAACCATCACCGCACCCGATCGCTGCTCGAGCGAGTATCGGGGCGAGGGACCGGTTGCGACGATTTTGCGCAGCGTACGAGGAGCGCCCGGTCCCCGTCCCCCGATACTCGCGACGAACCTCAGCGACCAGGCGCGACGAACCTCAGCGACCGGAAGCGGCGACGACCGCAGCCACCGCATCACCCATCGCCCGCGTCCCCACGTGCCGGCTACCGGGCTCGGCGATGTCGGCCGTCCGGAGTCCCTGCGCCAGAACCGAGCGCACGGCCTGTTCGACGCGACCTGCCTGGGCCTCGAGACCGAGCGATTGCCGCAGCATCATCGCCATCGACAGGATCGAGGCGAGCGGATTCGCCACGTCCTTGCCGGCAATGTCCGGTGCCGAGCCGTGGACCGGTTCGTACAATCCCTTGCCGCTATCGGCCAGCGAAGCCGATGGCAGCATGCCGATCGAGCCGGTGAGCATCGCCGCGAGATCCGACAGGATGTCGCCGAACAGGTTGCCGGTCACGATGACATCGAATTGCTTGGGCGCGCGCGTCAATTGCATCGCCGCGGCGTCGACGAACAGGTGGCTGAGCGCCACGTCCGGATACTGCTCGCCGACGCGCGTCACGACGCGGCGCCACAGCAGCATCGTCTCGAGGACGTTGGCCTTGTCGACCGAGCAGACGCTGCGACGCCGCGAGCGGGCGGTGCGAAAGGCGACGTGGGCGATCCGTTCGACCTCGGATTCGCTGTAGCGCATGGTGTTGAACGCCTCGGGTTCGCCCGCGGCGTTGGTGCCCGTGCCGCGCGGCTCTCCGAAGTAGATGTCGCCGTTGAGCTCGCGCAGGATCACCAGGTCCAGCCCGTCGACGAATTCGGGCCGCAGCGACGAAGCGCCGATCAGCTCCGGGAACATCACCACCGGCCGGAAGTTGGCGAACAGGCCAAGATCCTCGCGCAGCCGCAGCAGGCTGGCGCCCGGGCGCTGCGCGTACGGTATGGCTTCATCACCCGGTACGCCGGCCGCGCCGAACAGGATCGCATCGGCCGCACGGGCCAACTCCAGCGTCTGCGGCGGCAGCGGGTCGCCGGCGGCGTCGACACCAGCCTGGCCGATCGGCGCCTCGGACAATTCGATCGGGTTGTCGCTGCCCATTACCGCGTTCAGGACCTTGACCGCTTCGCGCGTGACCTCCGGCCCGATTCCGTCGCCACCCATCACCAACACGTTCATTGTCTTTCCCCTGGTCTGCGGCTCATTCCCGACCCTCGTTCATAGGCCTCGATCCGGTCGAGCTGGCTCAAGGTGTAGCCGATTTCGTCGATGCCTTCGATCAGGCAGTGCCGGGCAAACGCATCGACGGTGAACGGATGCCGCTCGCCATCGGGCAGCGTCACCGCTTCGGCCACCAGATCGACGACCACGGTCGCCCGTGGATCGCCCCGCAGCGAATCGAGCAGCGACTCGACGGTCGGCTCCGGCAACTCCACCGGCAGCAGTCCGTTCTTCAGCGCATTGCTGCGGAAGATGTCGCCGAAACCGGCGGCAACTATGGCTCGAAAACCGCCGTCATAGAGGGCCCAGACTGCATGCTCGCGCGACGACCCGCAACCGAAATTGCGACCGGCCACGAGGATCTGTGCCCCCTCGTAGCGGGTGTCATTGAGTACGAACTCCGCGCGCTGGCCGCCATCGGGCCGGCGGCGAACGTCATGGAACAGGAAGTCGCCGAAATCGCACGAACGCGGCTTCTGCAGATAGCGCGCCGGGACGATCTGGTCGGTGTCGATATTGGCGCCCCCGAGCGGCACGGCCAGCGATTCGACGCGACGCAATGGTTCCATCATCAACCTCCGCGAGTTGCGGCGCGGCCGGCCCGCAATTCGCGGACGTCGGTGATCCGGCCGGTAACCGCTGCCGCTGCCGCCATCGCCGGACTCATCAAGTGCGTCCGTGCCCCCGGACCCTGGCGACCGACGAAGTTGCGGTTCGAGGTCGACGCGCAGCGCTTTCCGGGCGCCACCTGGTCACCGTTGGTACCGAGGCACATCGAACAGCCGGCATGGCGCCACTGGAATCCGGCGGCGATGAACACGCGGTCGAGGCCCTCGTCCTCGGCCTGGCGCTTGACCAGCCCTGATCCGGGGACGACCCATGCCTCGACGCCATCGGCGACGTTCCGACCCCTGACGACGGCCGCGGCGGCGCGCAGGTCCTCGATCCGGCCGTTGGTGCAGGAGCCGATGAAGACGCGGTCGACCGACAGGTTCGTCAACCGCTGTCCGGCAGTCACGCCCATGTAGTCCAGTGCAGCGGCCATGGCGTCGCGCCGTTCGGCGTCGGTCTCGGACGTCGGATCGGGAACGTCTGCCGACACCGGCACCACATGTTCGGGACTCGTTCCCCAGGTGACCATCGGCGCGACCGCGGCGCCGTCGATCACGATCTCGCGATCGAAGCACGCTCCTTCGTCGGTCGGCAGCCGGCGCCAGCGCGCGACGGCCTCATCGAACGCCGCACCCCGCGGGGAGAACGGCCGGCCGGCGAGCCAGGCGAACGTGGTCTCGTCCGGTGCGACCATTCCGGCGCGGGCGCCGGCCTCTATCGACATGTTGCACAAGGTCATCCGGCCTTCCATCGAGAGCGCGCGCACCGCCTCGCCGCGGTACTCGATCACGTAGCCCGTGGCGCCCGACGTGCCGAGCCGGCCGATGACCGCGAGGATCAGGTCCTTCGCGGTGACGCCGTCGCCGAGACGGCCGTCGACCACCACAGCCAGCGACTTCGGTCGCCGTTGCCACAAGGTTTGCGTGGCCAGCACGTGGGCCACCTCCGAGGCGCCGATGCCGAACGCGAGCGCCCCGACGGCGCCGTGGGTCGACGTGTGACTGTCGCCGCAGACGATCAGCGCGCCCGGCTGCGACAGACCCTGCTCGGGGCCGACGACGTGGACGATCCCCTGGCGTTCGTCATCGAGCCCGAAGAACCGGATCCCGGCCGTGCGGCTGTCGTCCTCCAGCGCCTGGGCCATTGCGCGCTTCTCGGGGTCGGCGATGGCGTCGAGCGTGCGGGCGCCGGTCGGCACGTAGTGATCGGGTGTGGCGAACGCCAGGTCGGGGCGCCGGACGGTGATCGAACGCTGACGCAGCATCTCGAACGCCGGAGCCGAGCCGTCCTGGACCAGGTGACGATCGACGTGAAGCAATTCCTGGCCATCGTCGCGACGCATGACGACGTGCGGATGCCAGATCTTCTCGAACAGGGTGCGGGGCATGTCTGGGTCGTTCACGGGTGCAATTTCCTCTCAGTCGATCTTGGCGCCCGAGGCCCTGACGATATCGGCATAGCGGGCAATCTCGGCGTTGACGAAACGGCCGAACTCCTCAGGTGTTCCGCCGCCGACCTCGGCACCGAACTCGAGGACCTTTCTGCGAACCTCGTCGGAGGCCAGCACGCGATTGGCCTCGGCATTGAGCCTGTCGATGATCGGACGGGGTGTTCCGGCCGGCGCCATCAGCCCATACCAGGAACTGAGTTCTATCGGCACGCCCGCTTCCTCGAACGTCGGGATCTCGGGCAGCGCCGAACTGCGCTTCTTCGACGAGACCGCCAGCGCCCGCATCCTGCCTGCGGCGATGAACGGCAGGCAGGTCATCGTGTCGACCATGATGTCGACCTGCCCCGCGACCAGGTCGGCCTCGGCCGGCGCCGTGCCCTTGTAGGGGATGTGCTCCATCCTGATATCGGCCGTGCGCAGGAACTGCACTGCGGCCAGGTGCTGCGACGAGCCGACGCCGGCCGAGCCATAGTTCAGCTTGCCGGGGGCGGCGCGCGCCGCGTCGACCACGTCCTTGACCGACTTGAATGGCGAGTGGGCCGGCACCACGAGCACGGTCGGTGCCGACAGCACGCGCACGATCGGGGCGAAGTCCTTGTACGGATCGAAGCCGAGCCGCGAATAGAGGTGCGGGTTGACCGCGTTGGGACTGATCGAACCCATCAGCAGGTTGTAACCGTCGGGGGCGGCGCGGGCAGCGAGCTCGGTGCCGATGTTGCCGCCAGCGCCGGCGCGGTTGTCGACGACGATCGGCCTGCCGAGCCGGTCGCCCAGCGGCTTCGCGATCAGCCGCGCAGAGGTGTCGACGCCGCCGCCGGGCGGCCAGGGGACCACCAGCTTGATCGGCTGGTTCGGATAGTCCCCGGCCGCGGGCTCGGCGACCGGCGCCGACTGCGCCGGGACCTTCTGAACCGGGCCCCCCTGGGACGGCGCCGCCTGCGCCAGGACCGTCTGCGGCGGCACCGTCTGGGCGGCGACCGGGACGGTCATCGCCGTCGCCACCGTGACCGCAGCCGCCGCGGCGACCCGCAATGCA
>JBEVJQ010000215.1:0-23836 GCA_040510055.1 Burkholderiaceae bacterium
GGCCGGGCGGCGAGCCAGCTGGTGATCGCGAACACGTCTTCTGGCGTCAGGCGCTTGGCGACCTCGGCCATGCAATCAGGCGCGGCCGCGCGGCGCGTGCCGTTTCGCCAGCCGCCGAGCTGCGCAGCGAGGTAGTCGCGCGGCAGTCCCAGCAGCCCCGGTGTCGCCGGCAGCGTTCCCGTCATCGCCTTCCCGTGGCAGTCGCTGCAGGCCGCGAGCTGGCGCGTTCGATCGCCGCGCGTGACCAGCAACTCGCCGCGCTGCAGCGCGCTGGGCGGCGCGGTCGCTGCGACCGGTGCCGGGTATGGCAGGTCGAGCGCCGCGAAGTAGGCGGCGATCTCGCGCAGATAGTCGTCCGACAGGTGTTCGAGGAGGTGGTTCATCGCCGGCTGGGTACGGCGACCTTCGCGGAAGTTGAGCAGTTGCTCGAACAGATAGCCGGCCGGTTTGCCGGCGATCCGCGGGTAGTAGCCATCGTGGGTGGCCCGCCCCTGGTCGCCGTGGCACGGTGTACAGGCCTGCATCCGCTGGGCCATCGTGTCCTCGACGCTCGCCGCGGCGTCGGGTCCGGGATCGGTGGACTCGGCGGAGGTCGCGGTGGCTGCCGTCGTCGACGGCTGCGCCACGGCGATCCCGGGCGCTGCCGGGGACGCTGCCAGCACGATAGCGGCCAGCGACCGCGCGAGCCTGGCAGCGATTCGAAAGCGCTTGAACAGGGGAACGGCCGCGGATGGCACGGCCACGGTCGGCGATCGCGCTTTCGAGATAGAAATGAGAATCGATCTCATTTATACTAGCCCAGAGATGCCGCCCCGACGGCCTTCGGAATGCCGTCCTTCGATCCGTCGGCGGCGGCTGGAATCGACAATCGACGGTCGTGTAGCCTCGCCGGCCCGCGACCGTTCCTCGCAATGGTGAGGCATCGCGAGATGAACCGCGCAATCGACGAACTGTTGCTCGAATGTCGCGTCCTCGGTCGCGAATTCGGTGCAGCGCAGGTCCGCTGCAGCCGAATCTTCGAGGACCAGCGCCAGCGGATCGAGGCGCTCGAGGCTGAACTGATCCGCGCCCGTGCCGCCGTGATCGTGCAGGTCACCGCGCTGTGGTTCGCAAGCGAGCCGGCCGTAGGGGAGGCCCGGTCGAAACGCCGCGCCTATCGCCCCCGGTCCGGTGTGGACAAGAGCGCGCTCAGTGTCCCGGTTCGGTGACCTCGCGCCAGTTCACTGTCCGGGGTGACAGCAATCGCAGATAGGCCTGGGTCAGCGACAGCGACTGGTCCGATCCAGTGATCAGCGCCCGTAGGTTGCCGCCGACGCGGACCAGCCGCAAGCCGACGGCCGTTGTACCGGGGTCGAACGACGTGAGCCGTACCAACGGGCCGGAAGCGATCGACGCTGGGTCATAGAGCTGCGACTGACCGGTCTCGAAGTTGGCCAGGTACAACCGCGACCGGTTTTCGCCGGTGCACAGCAGGGTCGCGTTGGGCACGGTTCCGAGCCATGAGATCCTGCCCAGGTCGGTATCCTGGGGATCGATGATCACGCGCTCGGCACCGGTCTTCAAATCGTGGTACCAGCCACCGGTACGGGCGGGGTTGGCAACGATCGGATCGAGCAGATTCGCGTTGGCGATCATCTTGCTGCGGTTGATGGGAAAAATCGGTGCATCGCCGACGCCCGAGGTCGACCGCGCGATCCGCGTTCCGTCGCGCAGCGCGTAGAACGTCTGCTGGCCGCTGGTGAAGACGTCGGGCTGGCCCAGCAACGAACCGGTGCCGACGAAGACATAGCGCTTGCGGCTGATCGGGGCCGAACGGATGATCGGCCCCGTCGTGATGGCCTGCGGCCCGGCCGGGGCCCCAGGGCCGTCGAGTGTCGCGAAGTGCACCGGCGTCGGGACGTTGGCGGTGGCGCTGGTGAAGTCGAAGCGCCAGACCTTGCCGTGCATGTCGCCCCCGTAGACCTCGGTGACCGTGCCGTCGGCCGTGTCCGGCACGTAGGCCGTGACCTGGGCCAGGCCTGAAGGAGCGGCATCCGATCCCGACCCGGTCGCGATCATCTGCAGCAGGGTCCCGGTCTTGATGTCGACAACGTAGAGATAGCCACCGCCGGCACCAGTCGAGCCGTTGCTCGCGATGTTGTTGTAGCCCGAGGTCAGCAGCGCGACCCAGCCCCAGCGCCGGGTCTTGACGATCTGTGGTTCGCCGTAGGAGAACCCCATCGTCGGATGCGTGAACTCCCACAGCACCTTGCCCGCAACCGCCGTTTCGCTGCTGAAGGCCGCCGGGTCGGTGACGTCGATCGCGTAGTACGCGCGTCCGCCCTTGCCCAGGCCGCCGACAAGCACGGTGTGCCAGTCGCCGGTCGTCGTCGCGCCACTGGTCCGGGCGAAGTCGACGTCGGCGGCGGCCGGCGTCGCGTTGACGAAGTAGCGGTGGACGTAGGAGCGGTTCGACAGCGCCAGCAGCCCGTCGACCGCCGGCGCCGTGACCCCGTCGAACAATGGCGAGGGCACGTAGGCGAACAGTTCCGAGCCGCCATCGGCATGATCGATGCGGGCATCGAACGCATGCATCATCCCGTCGTTGGCGCCGACGTAGATCACCGGCCGCCGGTTCTTCCAGCCGTCGGCGAAGGTTCGATAGCCCGGGTTGTACTGGTCCGACAGCGGTGCACCGGGCCGGGCGACGTAGCGCGGCGCCGAGTCGACGATGTCGCCGAGCTTGGCGGCCACCAGTGCCATCCCGCTCCCCGGTGAACGCAGACGGCGACGGAATGCCGGATTGTCGGCGCGGCCGCGAAGGAAATCGAGGATCGCGGGATTGTCCTTCAGTCGCGACTGCTGCCAGGGGGTCAGGTTGGACCAGCGGAACGGGGCGGCGCCCGCCCAGCTGCCGCCGGCCGAGCCGCGCAGCGAGGTCGCAATTCGTCGTGCCGACCAGTCGGCAGCTTCCAGTTTTTCGGCCGCGCTCCAGACCCGGGCGGCGCTGACCAGGCCCGAACTGCGGTCGAAATCGCTGTAGTCGTAGGCCACGAGGTCGCCGGACCAGAACCCCTGGTCGTAGTTGACCTGGTAGAGGCCGGTGCCGGCCTGCAGCTCGACGCTGCGCATCGCGACGGCGACGCTGGCGTTGCTGCTGATCTCGGACTGGATGGTGGCGAAAGCGCCCTTGAGCCCCTCGACCAGGGCCTCCGAGCTGCCGGCCTCGAAGTAGTTGTCGGGCAGCAGGTCGGCATTGCCGTCCCAGACGTCGAGGATATCGATATTCCCGTCGCCGTTGACGTCGGCCAGCGCATCACCGGTGCCGAGGTGCTCGTCGCCATCCTGATCGACGAAGCCGCCGTACTTGCCGGCGAGCCAGAGCTGATTGCGCCGTTTCGGGTTGCTGCGGTCGACGCCTGTGCCCCACGAATTGGCCTCGCGGACGTCGACCATGAAGGTCCGCACCGTCTGCTTGCCCCGGGTCTGGATCGCGGCGCCGTCGGGCCGGATGTCACGGGTATTGGCGTGGTAAGCCAGTGCTGCGGGATAGGCCGAGCCGCCCAGCCCGGCGCCATTGGCCACACCGGGTGCGAGGGGCGACCCGCCGGCCGCGAGCAAGGTGACACCCTCGTTGGCCAGTTCGGTCGCGATGATCTCGCTGAGCAGCGCGCTCACGTTCATCGCCGGATCCGGGTTCGACGGCGTGGCCGCAGCCTCGCCCGTCGTATCGCTGTTGCCCGGCAGGCGCTTGTCGTCATGGGTGTTGGAGTCGGAGATGGCGATGATGAAGTTCTTCGGACACCATTCGATCGCGTTCTCGAATCCGGCCGGCGGCGCAAGCGGGTCGTCCCAGCTCGTGATCACCGGAAAGCCGTCGATCTTGTCGCCGGCGGTACCGGGGGTGAGGCCGAACTCGGTGTACTCCGGCGTCGGCGGCAGCTTCTTGAAGTAGCGCAGACTCTCGTAGTACATCTCGGCCAGCGGATCGTAGCTCTTGTAGCCGGCTGTCCGGCCGAACTTGTTCAGGTACTGGATCAGGCCCGATCGGACCACCGGCGTTGCCGGGGATAGCGCCGTCGTCGCCGCGGCGTCGGCCGGATCCGGGTTCTCGATGAAGGTTCCATCGGTCGCGCGCCATTCGGCGACGTCGTTGGTCGCGAGCCCGCCGGCGGTGAGCGTCGGCCGTTGCGGTCCGACGAATTTCATCCGCGCGCGCAGCACGCCACCGTCGCGGGCCTTGTCGGGATCGAGCAGGTAGCCGAAGGCGCCGAACCGGACCTGCTCGGCGTTCTCCTGGATGATGCCGGTGGGCTTCAGGGCGCTGCCGTAGGCCGTGCAGGTGGTCGCCGATTCCGGGAAGGCCGGATCGCAGACCTTGACGCTGACTTCGAACACCTCGGCGGCGGCGAAGTCGCTGGTCGCGCTGACGCGCATCGCCGTGCCTTGGCCATGGACCTGGATGTACAGCTTGCTCGCGCCGTATGGACTGACCGCCGTCGGCGCGGTCACGGGAACGTCGCCGAACCCCAGGCCGATCCGCTTGACGGGGAACTGCGCCGCCGCGCCCTTGCCGTCGTGCCGCGCCTTCTGCAGCACGGTGGTCGTGGTCGTGTCGATCCGGCGGTCACCACCGGTCATCGCCCAGCGGAAGATGTCGATCGTCTGCGTCGTCGACCAGTTGAGGAAGTTACCGCTCCAGCGACCGGCGCAAGTGGCATCCGAGCTGGCCGGTTGGCTGCTGTAGTGGCGCGCCGGCGAGAACCCCGAGGTGTAGCCGACCGGCGTGAAGTAGCCGCCGGCGCTGTCGTACTGATAGCACTTGAACGGATCGAAATAGCCCAGGTAGGGCATGCTGACCTGGGGTGTGTAGAGCGGATTGGCGGCGTGCGCGGCGTTGACGCGCGCGGCACGGACCGCCGGCGCGAAGTAGCAGACACTGAAGCCGGCATCGCGGCCCGGGCAGCCGGTGCCGCTGCTCTCGTCGTTGTGCGCCTGGACATTTCCGGTCGGCCACTCCACCGACAGGTCGAACATCACGTTGGCCGGCTGGCTGAGCTTGGCCGTGACCGGCTGATCGGCGAGCGACAGCGGTGCCGCCGGCGATGTCGCCGGCCAGCCCAACGCCGCCCCGATTACCAGGATGGCCGGCACAACGAGGCGGGCCGCAACTGTCGCAGTCGAGTTCATCACGATTCCCGTGGCAGCGCCGGCACTCATTCGAACGGCACCGTGATCAGCGTCTGGGTGTAGGCTTCCACGCCGCGCGGACCGTTGGTCCGGGCGCTGACCCGGAACATCGGGGCGGCGGGCGAGGCCGCCGTCGTGCAGCGCGAGCACTGGTCCGGCGCGCGGATGCTGCCGAGCGTGCAATGCGAGGCGTCGGCCGGCTGTTCGAGTCCGCACAGCCGATCGACGAGCAGCACGGTCGTCATGCCATCGCCCGATGCGATCCGCGTGGTCGCCAGCACGGCGCCGAACCGTGCCGCGAACGCGGCGTCGTCCTTCAACACCAGCGGCACTCCTTGGCTGTCGGTAGGCAGGGCCGTGGCCGAATAGGCCAGGCCGCTGACCACGCCGAGGGAGCTCTGGTCGGTGTTGGCCAGCAGTGCGAACGGCGCGCCCGGGACGTTCTCGAAGGCTCGAATCGCCCGGTTCAACGCCAGTTCGTTGCGGTTGACGGCATCGCGCTGGAACGAGGCGTTGCGCGCAACCATCGACGAGGCGTTGATCACGCGAATGAAACCCACGGCAGCCGTGGCCAGCACCACCAGCAGGATCAGCGCGATCGGCAGCACCGAGCCTCGCGCCCGGTGCGGGCGGCGAAGCGGCCGAAGCGGAGGGACGGGCAGCGCAGCGTCGATCGGAGGGGCCATCGGAGCGTCCATCTTCCGTTCTAGTCGCATATCGATGGCGCCGGCACGGCAGCCGCGCGCCGCGGTTCGGAGCAGAGCGCCGCCGAGCCGTTGCGCAGCGCGATGACCATGTCGTAGACCTGGAACTGGTCGAAGCGCTCGGCCGCTGTCAACGGGACGATGACCTGGAGCGGAGCGGGCATGTCGCCGAACAGCGTCAGGCTCGCTGGCCCCTGGCGCCCTTGCGGCGATCCGGCGCGCACGACGACGGCGATTCGGACCGCCTTGACCTGTAGCGCCGGGGTCGCAGCCGAATGGACCGTGTCGAACGCCCACGGGCCGGAGGGCGCGACCCAGCGATCGATGACGTTGTCGTTCGGTACACCGCCGCCGATGCCGTCGTCGATGCCATAGAGCACCTGGAACTGGCGCACCTGCTCGGCCAGGACGACGGGCTCGGTGCCCGTCATCATGCCGAGCGCGTCGAGCAGCACCAGCTGGCCCATGGTGTTGACCCCGACCAACTGCAACGACGGTGTCGAACCGAGATTGAGCACCGTGTAGTCGGCCGGCTGCGCGAGGTTGGCGAACCCGATCGGCCCGTTGTAGAGCGTCCCGTCCGGGCCCGTCGGGATCGCGGTGGCGGCCGGCGTCCCGACTGCCGGCTGGGCGTAATGGCTGTCGACCTGGCCGACCTGGCAGTCGCTGACCGCCGTGGCGTCGGTCATCAGCAGCAGGTCGCCGGCGCGGTACGCGGTCGTGCTCCCCGCCTCGATCATCGAGGCAGAGACAACCGATGAGGTCAGAGGCGCCGTTCCCGCCGAGCCGCGGGCGCTGGCGAAGATCAGCTGGTCGGTGTCGCCAGGGCCGGTCTGGTCGGATGCCGCGACCGGCGTCAGCAGCAACGTCGTCGGCAGGTTCGCGAAGGGCGCCGGCCAACTGCTCGCGCGGGGCAGCAGGCGCGCTCCCGCCCGCCAGACGTTCAGCCGGCAGCCCCAGGCCGTGGCGCTGTGCCCGAGACCGGCGCCGGCCATCCGGATCTCGCGTACCAGGCGCCACGAGACGAGCGCACCGCGCTGCTGGGCGTCAGCCTGGGCGACGCCGGCACGGGCGAACTGCTCGATGCTGGCGAAGCTCTTCACGATCACCAGCACCGCGAGCAGGCCCAACGTCAGCCCGATCATCGTCTCGAGCAGCGCCATTCCGGTTTCGGGTGATCGGGGTTTCGGCCGAGGCCGCTGTCGATTCGTCATCGGATGATCGCCACGACCGTTCGGTATCGATGGGTCACCGACTCGGCCGACGCGGTGCCCGACAGGTCGCGTCGCGCCTCGCGCGGCGGCGTCCAGCGGATCTCGATGCTCACGGTCCGGTCGTCACCGGCAAGGGCTCCGAACGCGACGGTGGCGTCGGCGCCGGGCAGACCGCTGCCCGGTGCCCGGAGTCGATCGGCGAGCCACTGATCGAACCCGGCGCCCCCGGGCGAGAAACGCGCGGCCCGACCCGCCGGATCGGTCGTCTGGATCAGCGAGACGAGCTCGTCGGCCGCGGCCGCGGCCTCGGTCCGGTAGCGTGCGTCCTGCCCGGCGCGGGCGTGGTGCGTCACCGAGGCGATGACGCCGAGGATGCCGGTGGCGAACAAGGCCAGCGCGACGACGGCCTCGACCAGCGTGAAGCCGGCGCTACGGCGCATCGGCGTGAAGCCGGCGCTACGGCGCATCAGCTTGAAGCCGGTGCTACGGCGTAACAGCGTGGAGCCGGTGCTACGGCGCATCGGAGTGATGGCGACAGGTCGGCGCATCAGCACGCCCCGTCGGCCAGTTGTGGGACGCAGCTGGCGACATCACCGGCCGGCCGGGTCGGGTCGCAGGTCCGGATTGCGCCGCCCGTCGTGAGGTAGGTGCAGTAGCGACGCGTCGTTGCGCGGTCGGTGAACCGGACCACCAGCGGATCGGCCAAGGGGAGCAGCGTCCCGCCCGACAGGTCCACGGGGCGGCCGAGCGGCGTGAAGCCGACCACGGTCCGGGTTGCGTCCATGACGACCGTGGGCATCTGACTGGCGAGCGCATGGCCCTCGATGTAGGCACTGGCGTCGGTCGGGACGGTCTGCCGGACCAGCCAGTTGCCGGCGCTTGCGGCCGACGTCGGCGTCGCCGACAGCACCGTCGTCGGCGACGGCTCGGTGGTCGTGAACAGGATCTCGACGTTGCGGTTCCGTGCCGTCGCTTCGGCCTGCGCCTTGCGCAGCGCAGCGGCGAATGCCTTGGCGCTGGACGAGACGCGTCGCTCGCTCAGCAACGCCGAAAATGACGGGACCGCGATCACGGTGACGATTGCCAGGATCGCCACGGCGAACAGCGCCTCGAGCAAGGTATAACCACGTTCGGTGGCACTGCCTGCCATCGTTCATTCCTTGCGCACGATGAACCGATTGACCGGCAGCGGCGCCGAACTCCAACCGACCCTGACGATCAGGGTCCGCTCGATCCCGGCCTCGTCGATGGCGAAGCGGAACCCGGCCACCGGCCCGGTTCCGGTGGCCGTGAGCGTGAATCGCTGGCCGCCCGCGGCAAGCGAGCAGGCATAGGCGAATCCGCTGTCGCTGTCGGTGAATGGCGCCATCGCACAACTGCCATCGGCGGCGGCGTAGCTCCGGTTGTCGGAATAGCTTTGTTCGAGTCGTTCCCGGCTCGATTTCAGAACCCCGACGCCGGCCTGCAGCCGACCCCGGATCAGGTAGTCGCTATATGAAGGTACGGCGACCGTCGCCAGCACGGCGATGATCAACAGGGTCACGACCATCTCGAGCAGGGTGAACCCGGCACGCGACCGGCCGGCCTTGAACTCCGCGGCCCGGCGCAGTTTGCTGTGCATCGCTCGATCCCATGGCTCGGTTATTGCTGGGATTCTGGGCAGAGGCAGGCAGTCGGTGACAGCCGAGGCCGGTAGCCGGTCCGCTTCGACGGCCCGGCGGCGGCAATTGGATCCGGGATACGACAGGGCCGCGAAGGCCGTGGGTCGCGCCGCGAGTCGGTGTCCCAGCCCCGAGCCCTACTCGAGGTTCTGCACCTGCTCGCGCAGTTGCTCGATGGACAGCTTGAGCGTGACCGCGGCATCGGTGACGGCGATCGCGATCGCCTTGGAGGCGATGGTGTTGGCCTCGCGATTCATTTCCTGACTGAGAAAGTCGAGCCGCTTACCGATCGCTCCGCCTTCGGCCAGCACCTGCCTGGCCTCGGCCAGGTGGGCCTGGAGTCGGTCCAGTTCCTCTGCGACATCGCCGCGCAGCGACAGCAGCGCCACTTCCTGGCGGACGCGGGCGAAGGTCTCGTCGCGGCCGACCATCACCCCCTCGGTCGGCAGTGCCTCGGCCAGTCGCGCCGACAGCCGCTCCTGCGCATCGGCCAGCAACAACGGGATCTTCGGTCGCAACGTGTCGCAGACGGCCTGCATCGCATCGAGGTGATGGCCGATGACCTCTGCCAGTCGTGCCCCTTCGCGCCGCCGTGCCGCCACGCAGTCGCCGAGCACGCGCTCGATCAGCGGCGCGAGCGCGGCCTGCAGCGCGCTCGTCGGATCGGCGACCGGCAAATCGGTCCGCCCGTCAGCCGCCGGCTGCTCGGTGGCAGTCTCGTGAAAGCGCAGGATCTCGGCCACCGTCAACGGCGCGGCATCGGGAAGCCTTGCCCGGATCCGGCGCTCGGCAGTCAACAGCTGCTCGAGCAGCGCCTCGTCGAGCATCACCGCCGCTGGCGTCGAGCGGACGCTCCGCCACGACAGACGGCATTCGATCTTGCCGCGGGCGAAGTGCCGACCGGCGGCCTCGCGCAACGCCGGCTCGAGGGCGCGCAGTTCGTCGGCCAGTCGCAACTGGACATCGACGAACCGGGAATTGACGGTCCGTACCTCGCAGCTGGCGAGCCCCGAGTGGCCTCCGGCAATGAATTCCTGTTGCCCGTTGCCATAGCCCGTCATGCTGGCGACGACGCCTGTCGTCTGGTTTCGCACTGCTGTCTGGTTCAAGGCGAACCTCCGGTCTCGGGTGGCGGGCCGGACCCTACAATCCCGACTCATGGCCAATCAGCACAACGCTCCGCTACCCGAAGGTCTCGAAACGGGCGGCTACCGAATTGTAAGAAAGATCGCGAGCGGTGGATTCTCGATGGTCTACCTCGCCCACGATGCCGAAGGCGAGGCCGTGGCGATCAAGGAATATCTGCCGAGTTCGCTGGTCAAACGCGAACCCGGCGCGCTGGTGCCGTCGATCAGCGGCGAGAACCTGCCGACCTATCGCAACGGCCTCAAGTGCTTCTTCGAGGAGGGCCGGGCGTTGTCGCGGGTCATCCATCCGAACGTGGTCCGGGTGTTGAACTTCTTCCGCGCCAACGATACGGTCTACATGGTGATGGCCTACGAGGGCGGGCGCAGTCTCCAGGAGCTGATAGTCCAGCATCGCAACCGTCCCGGCAAGAAGATGCTGCCGGAGCGTCACATCCGGCGGATCTTCGCCCAGGTGATGAACGGGCTGCGCGAGGTCCATGCCAATCGACTGCTGCACCTGGACCTGAAGCCGGCCAATATCTACCTGAAGCGCGACGGCTCGCCGATGCTGCTCGACTTCGGTGCCGCACGCCAGACCCTGACGCAGGACGCGCCGAAGCTGTTTCCGATGTACACGCCCGGCTTCGCTGCCCCGGAACTGTACAAGCGCAACCAGCAGCTGGGGCCGTGGACCGACATCTATGGGCTCGGCGCCAGCATGTACGCCTGCATGGTCGGCGCGCCGCCGCAGGCGGCCGATCATCGCGTCAACCAGGACAAGGTGGGCGAGTCGCTCGATGCCGTGGCCGCGAATTATTCGCAGCAACTGCTCGACCTCGTCCACTGGTGCATGAAGGTCAACCCGCTCGAGCGCCCGCAGAGCGTGTTCTCGTTGCAGCGCGCGCTGCGCGAATCGCCGCGGGCACTCGAGGAAGAACAGGTTTCACGCTGGGGCCGGCTGGTGCTGGCGCTTTCGCTCCCGCGGCGCAAGCGGCGCGTGCAGCCGCAGACCCCTTCCCTCTGGAACGGCCAGAAGACCGAGGCCTGAGCGGGCAGACATGCGATTCACGATCTTCCAGGATTCGGCGATCGGCGCTCGCGCCATCAACCAGGACCGCATGGGCTACTGCTTCTCGCGCGAGGCTCTGCTCGCGATCGTGGCTGATGGCATGGGTGGTCACATGCGCGGCGAGATCGCCGCGCAATTGTCGATGCAGACCGCCGCGGCCCTGTTCCAGCAGATGGCGCAGCCGCGCCTGCGCGATCCGGCGGCGTTCCTCGACGAGGCGCTGCGGGCCGGGCATCGCGAGCTGCACAAGTATCGCGAACTGCACGACATGCCCGAGTGCCCGCGAACCACGATCGTGGCCTGCGTGATCCAGGACAATCATGCGTGGTGGGCGCATGCCGGCGACTCGCGGCTCTACGTGTTTCGTCGCGGCAAGGTCATCGCCCGGACCCGTGATCACAGCAAGGTCGAGAACCTGGTCAACCTCGGGCTGATCACGGCCGAGGAATCCGAGACCCATCCGGAGCGCAACAAGGTGCTCAACTGCCTGGGCTCGCCGTTCGAGCCGTCGGTCGAGGTCAACTCGCGGTTCGCGCTTCGCGCCGACGACGTGGTCCTGCTCTGCAGCGACGGCTTCTGGAGCGGCGTCCGCGAGCCGGAGCTGGCCGCGACGATGAACGAGGGCGACCCGATGGCCGAGAGCGTTCCGCGGCTCGTGCGCCGGGCCGTCGAGAAGAACGGCGTCAACTCCGACAACACCACGGCGCTGGCGCTGCGCTGGCACGACGAAACCGAGCTCGACCAGATCCCGACGCTGTCGACGATGGGGCTGCCCGACGGAGCGGTCACTACGACGATCGCCATCGGCCAGGCGAGCGGCAAGGAAGTCGAGAACACCGATCTGTCCGAAGACGAAATCGAGCGCACCATCGCCGAGATCCAGCAGGCGATCCAGCGCTCGAACCGGGCGCCGTGAAGCCCCGGCGCCCCGCTGGGCGCGGAGCCGGTGCGCTGCGACCGGTCGGGTTCGACGTCGGCTACACCCGTCATGCCGAAGGCTCGGTGCTGGTCGCCTTCGGCGACACCCGCGTGCTCTGCAACGCCAGCGTCCTCGACAAGGTGCCGCCGTTCCTGCGCGGCAAGGGCCAGGGCTGGGTCACGGCCGAGTACGGGATGCTGCCGCGCTCGACGCACACCCGCAGCGAACGCGAAGCCGCTCGCGGCAAGCAGGGCGGACGGACACTCGAGATCCAGCGGCTCGTGGGCCGCAGCCTCCGTGCCATCGTCGACCTGGCGGCCCTGGGCGAGCGGACCGTGCACCTCGACTGCGACGTGATCCAGGCCGATGGCGGTACCCGGACGGCCTCGGTCACCGGCGCCTGGGTCGCGCTGCGGCTCGCCGTCGACGGCCTCCGTCGTGGCGGTGCGCTCGCCGTCGACCCGTTGCGCGACTCGGTGGCCGCGGTCTCGGTGGGGATCGTCGACGGGCAGGTCGTCCTCGATCTGGACTACGATGAGGACTCGGGCTGCGATACCGATTGCAACATCGTCATGACCGGTGGCGGCGGTCTGGTCGAGATCCAGGGGACGGCCGAAGGTGTGCCTTTCTCGCGCGCCGAACTGGATGCGATGGTCGACCTGGCCGCGACCGGGATCGACGAACTGACCCGGCGTCAGCGCGCCGCGGTGGCGGCGATCGCACCGTAGCCCGATCGCGCCGTAACGGCCGGAGCCTTTTCTGGTCGGTGGCGCGTTCCGTCGGCGCGGTCCGGTGCGCTTGGATGACGGGCGCGCGAGATGCCGCGTCGTCGGGGTCCGCGACCGCAAGGAGGCTGGGTTGGGCGATCTCACCGGCCGGCAATGGGTGCTGGCCACTTCCAATCGGGGCAAGATCGCCGAACTCGCGGCGATGCTCGGTCCGCTCGGCGTGGCGCTTCGCCCGCAGGCCGAGCTCGGGATCGCCGATGCCGACGAGCCACATGCGACCTTCGTCGAGAACGCGCTGGCCAAGGCGCGCCATGCATCGCGGCTTGCCGGCCTGCCGGGCCTGGCCGATGACTCAGGCCTGTGCGTGCCGGCGCTGGGCGGAGCACCGGGCGTGCACTCGGCGCGCTACGCGGCGCTGCTCGACGTCACCGACCCGGGGCGGCTCGACCCGGAGATGCTGGCGCTGGACCGCGAGGCGCTCGATGCCGCCAACAACCGCAAGCTGATCGCCGCCATTCGCGAAGCGCATCCGGGCCGCGACGAGCCCGTCACCGCCTGGTACTACTGTTCGATCGTGCTCGTCGCCCATGCCGCCGACCCCTGTCCGGTGATCGCCGAAGGCGTCTGGCCCGGCCGAGTCGTCGCGGCGGCAGCCGGAGACGGCGGCTTCGGCTACGACCCGCATTTCTTCGTCGACGGCGAGGGAGTCACGGCCGGACAGCTGTCGCTCGAGCGCAAGAACGCGACCAGCCATCGCGCCCGGGCGATCCAGCGCCTGGTCGACGCCATCGCGCGCCGATGACGACCGTCAGCGGCGGCTCGAGGCCGCCATCGACGCCAACGCCGGGGCCGCCGCCAGCCCAGGCGATCGGGCGGCCGCCTTCGGCCCAGGCGATGGGGCGGCCGCCTTCGGCCCAGGCGATCGGACTGCCGCCGTCGCCGACCCGACCGCGGTTCGAGCAGCCGCCGCCGTTGAGCCTCTACGTCCATCTGCCGTGGTGCCTGCGCAAGTGTCCGTACTGCGATTTCAACTCGCACGCGCTGCGCGCGGACGACGATGTCGGCGCGCTCGAGTTGCGCTATGTCGACGCGTTGGTCGCCGACCTGGAAGCGAGCCTGCCGACGGTCTGGGGTCGGACGGTGATCTCGATCTTCATCGGCGGCGGCACGCCGAGCCTGTTCTCACCGGAGGCGATCGACCGGTTGCTGGTCGCCATCCGGGCGCGGCTGGCGCTGGCCCCGGCGCTGGAAGTGACCCTCGAGGCCAATCCCGGAACCTTCGAGCGCGAACGGTTCGAAGGCTTCCGGGCCGCGGGGGTCAATCGGCTGTCACTCGGCGTCCAGAGCTTCGATGACCGGATGCTCGCCGCGATCGGCCGGGTTCACGATGCCGGCCAGGCCCGGGCCGCAGCGGCCAGCGCGGCGACTCTGTTCGAGCGCTTCAATCTCGACCTGATGTTCGCGCTCCCGGGGCAGACGTTGGCCGGCCTGCAGACCGATCTCGAGACCGCACTGTCGTTCGCCCCCGGGCACCTGTCGGTCTACCACCTGACCCTCGAGCCGAACACGCTGTTCGCGCGGTTCCCGCCCCCGCTTCCCGACGACGACCTGGCCGCCGAGATGCAGGACCGGGTCGAGGCCGTGCTCGCTGCGGCCGGCCTTTCGCGCTACGAGGTCTCGGCCTACGCGCGGGCGGGCCAGCGCTCGCGACACAACCTCAACTACTGGCAGTACGGCGACTACCTCGGCATCGGCGCCGGGGCGCACGGCAAGCTGAGCCTGCACGATCGGATCATCCGCCAGGTCCGGTGGAAGCACCCGGCGCGCTATCTCGAAGCGGCGCTCGCGGGCCAGGCGGTCGAACAGGAGCACGAAGTCGCAGTCGGCGACGTCGGCTTCGAGTTCATGCTGAACGCGCTGCGACTGGTCGATGGCGTACCGACCGAGCTGTTCGGCCGCCACACCGGGTTGCCGTTCGCCCGGATCGGCGCCACGGTCGCGCGCGCCGTTGCCCGCGGATTGCTCGAGCCCGATCCCCAACGACTGAAGGCCACGCCGCTCGGCTTGCGGTTCCTCAACGACACGCAGGCCTTGTTTCTGGCTGACGAAGCCAAGAAAAGCGCCATAATGGTGCAGTTGGTCGCGGAGCCACCGCCCTGACAGAGGGCGTCCGCGCCCTTCGTTGGCACCGCGATGACGCGCGGCCAACGGGCGCCAGGCCGGGTCCGGGTAGGTTGCGCAGTTCCGGTGCCTGTGCTGGTTGGCCCGGTCTCCGCCCCGGGCCGCGTGGTCTGCGGCTGGTTCGCCGACGCAGTCGGTCGGCCGAACCGTGACCCGAAGATGGGCTGTCACCGGCCTCCGCCGGGTCGCGAACCGGTTGCCGGCGGGCGCCGGCACGGCCGCAGGTGGCATGGATTCTGCTCGATTCGCTGCCGTACCGATCCCGCCAGACGGTTCATCTACATTCCACCCTCAAATTCGAACAACCGGCCCGAGGCCGGTTCACCCGAGTCACCGGATTTCTTTTCGACCAGGAGCGCAGTGCATGGCAACGGCAAACGCCAAAGACGTCTCGAAAATGATCGCCGACAACGAAGTCAAGTTCGTTGATCTGCGCTTTACCGACACCCGGGGCAAGGAGCAGCACGTCAGCGTCCCGTTGTCGGCCTGGGAGGACGACAAGTTCACGAGCGGGCATGCGTTCGACGGCTCGTCGATCGCCGGGTGGAAGGGCATCCAGGCGTCCGACATGTTGCTGATGCCCGATCCGACGACGGCGGTGATGGATCCGTTTCGCGAGGAGCCGACGCTGATCCTGACCTGCGACGTCGTCGAACCCGACGACGGCAAGGGCTATGACCGCGACCCGCGGTCGCTGGCCAAGCGCGCCGAGGCCTACCTCAAGTCGACCGGTCTCGGCGACGTCTGCTACTTCGGCCCCGAACCCGAGTTCTTCATCTTCGACTCGGTCCAGTGGCGGGTCGACATGTCGGGATGCTCGGTCAAGATCGGCTCCGAGGAAGCCTCGTGGTCGACCGGCCTGAAGATGGAGGGCGGCAACCTCGGTCATCGTCCGGCGGTCAAGGGCGGCTATTTCCCGGTGCCGCCGGTCGATTCGTTGCAGGACCTGCGTTCGGAGATGTGCCTGGTGCTCGAGCAGATGGGCGTGCCCGTCGAGGTCCATCACCACGAAGTCGCCGGCGCCGGACAGTGCGAGATCGGGACCAAGTTCGCCCCGCTGGTCCAGCGCGCGGACTGGCTGCAGATTCTCAAGTACGTGGTCCACAACGTCGCGGCCAGCTACGGCAAGACGGCGACCTTCATGCCGAAGCCCGTGGTCGGCGACAACGGTTCGGGGATGCACTGCCATCAGTCGATCTTCAAGGGCGGGCAGAACCTGTTCGCCGGCGACAAGTACGCCGGTCTGTCGGAGTTCTCGCTGTTCTACATCGGCGGCATCATCAAGCACGCGCGGGCGTTGAACGCGATCACGAATCCGGGCACCAACTCGTACAAGCGCCTTGTTCCCGGCTTCGAGGCGCCGGTCAAGCTCGCCTACTCGGCACGCAACCGCTCGGCCTCGATCCGGATCCCGCACGTCGCCAATCCGAAGGGCCGCCGCATCGAGGTCCGTTTCCCGGATCCGACCTGCAATCCGTACCTCGCATTCGCCGCGCTGATGATGGCCGGCCTCGACGGAGTCCAGAACAAGATCCACCCGGGCGACCCGGCCGACAAGAACCTCTACGACCTGCCACCCGAAGAGGACGCGAAGATTCCGACCGTCTGCAGTTCGCTCGACCAGGCCTTGGCCGCGCTCGACGCCGATCGCGAGTTCCTCACCCGCGGTGGCGTCTTCAGCAACGACCTGATCGATGCCTACATCGAGTTGAAGGGCGACGAGGTCACACGGTTCCGGATGACCACGCACCCGGTCGAATTCGACATGTACTACTCGAGCTGATCAGCGTTCACAACAACACCGCTGACCACTCGTCGCCCCGGGGTGCCGATCGTGCCCGGACGGCGGAAGGGAGCGTGAACGCGCTCCCTTTTAATTTAGACTGCCGCCATGTCCAGACGGTCGTCTTCGTTCGTTTCGCGCAGTGGCCCGCAGTACCGGTTGCCGCCGGTGCTGTTCGGGACCCTTGCCAGCGCCGTGCTGCTGGCCGGTCTCTGCGTCGTCCAGTCGGCACACGGGCAGAGCCGCGTGTTTCGCTGCGACGGCCCCGATGGCACACCGCTGTTCCAGAACACCGCGGGCAAGGGTTGCCGCGAACTCGACCTGCCGCCGCTCAACTCGGTACCGGCCCCACGCCAGCCGGCAGCGGCGACGCGGTCGGCCACGGCCGTGCCCACCGCTGCCCGTGCCGGTTCGTTTCCCCGTGTCGAGGCCGCGACCCAGCGCGAGCGCGACAGCGACCGTCGACGCCTGCTGTCGGAAGAGTTGAAGCGCGAACAGGAACGTCTTGGCGAGCTCCGGAAGGAGTTCAACAATGGCGAGCCCGAACGTCGCGGCGACGAGCGCAACTACCAGAAGTACCTCGACCGCGTCGAACGCCTCCGTCACGAGATGAGCCGCGCCGAATCGAGCATCGGCTCGCTCGAACGCGAGATGGCCAGCCAGCGCGACTGATCGGCGCCTGGTCGGTCGCCCGGCGACCGGCCGACATGACGCGCGGCGGCTTCGCGCCGCACTGAGATGGCTCCGCGGCCGAAGCGCTTTGCAGGGCTCGACCTTCTCGGCAGCGCCATCGTCATCCTCGCCCGCAACGGCACCGTGGCGTTTCTGAACACCGCCGCGGCCCAGGCATTCGATTCGTCGTGGTCACTGATCGGTCAGCCGTTCCGACAGCTGTTCACCAATCCGGCCGTCATCGACCACCTGCTGGCCCTCTGCGATCGCGAAGATTTCAGCGAGCAGGGTCAGGACATCCAACTCGAGCGGGTCAACCGCGAGGCGCTGGTGTTCCACTGCCTTGCGGTGACCGTCGATGCTTCCGATGGCGGCGGGTTGCTGCTCGAGTTCCATGCCACCGGCGAGCGCCAGCGCCTCGATCGCGAGGAACGGTTGCTCGACTCGGCCCGCGCCAATCGCGAACTGGTCCGCAACCTTGCGCACGAGATCAAGAATCCGCTCGGCGGCATCCGCGGGGCTGCCCAGTTGCTCGAACTGGAGTTGACGACGCCCGCGTTGCGTGAATACACGCAGGTGATCATCAAGGAGGCCGACCGATTGCGCGCCCTGGTCGATCGGCTGCTCGCGCCCGACAGTCGACCGCGGTCGTTCGAGTCGGTCAGCATCCACGAGGTCTGCGAACGGGTCCGCAGCATCCTGCTGGCCGAATACCCGAGCGGACTGGTGATCGTCCGCGACTACGACCCCAGCCTGCCGGAGGTGCTTGGCGATCGCGGGCAGTTGATCCAGGCCTTGCTGAACCTCTCGCGCAACGCGGCCGAGGCTCTCGACGGGCGCGGGCGGATCCAACTGCGCACG
This sequence comes from Burkholderiaceae bacterium, assembly GCA_040510055.1. Lineage (GTDB taxonomy): Bacteria > Pseudomonadota > Gammaproteobacteria > Burkholderiales > Burkholderiaceae_E > Lautropia. The sequence goes on from JBEVJQ010000215.1 coordinate 18,089, forward strand.
CGCGTCTCGCGCCAGGTGGTGATCGACCGCACTCGGCACAGGCTGGCACTGGAATTGCATGTCGTCGACAACGGTCCGGGTATCCCCGAGGCCCTGCGGGATCGCGTGTTCTATCCGCTGGTCTCCGGTCGTGAGGGGGGTAGTGGGCTCGGTCTGCCGCTGGCGCAGACCTACATCGAAAGGCATGGGGGAACCATCGAATGCGAGAGCCGGCCAGGATTGACCGATTTCAGGATCCTTCTGCCGCTGCCGTAGGTGGGAGGGTACTTACGGACTCGCGCTACGAGGCAACATCCATGACCGAGGTCTGGATCGTCGACGACGATCAGTCGATTCGATGGGTACTCGAGCGGGCGCTCGAGAAGGAAGGCTTTGCGGTGCGCAGCTTCGATTCGGCCGGCGCTGTCGACGATGCGATGCAGTCGGCCGTGCCGGGCGCCGTGATCTCGGACATCAGGATGCCCGGGGGATCGGGGCTCGAGCTGCTCGAGCGGCTGCGCCGGCGCGCGCCCGAGCTGCCGGTGATCATCATGACCGCGTATTCCGATCTGGACAGCGCGGTTTCCGCTTTCCAGGGCGGTGCCTTCGACTATCTGCCGAAGCCGTTCGATCTCGGCCAGGCGGTCGAGTTGATCCGGCGCGCGCTCGCCGAACATGAAGGGCCGGCCCCGCTGCCGGCCGACAATGCCTCGCGCTCGCAGGAGATGCTGGGACAGGCGCCGGCGATGCAGGAGGTGTTCCGGGCCATCGGACGGTTGAGCCAGTCGTCGGCCACGGTGCTCGTCACCGGGGAATCAGGCACCGGTAAGGAGCTGATCGCCCGCGCGCTGCACCGGCACAGCGCACGCTCAAGCAAGCCGTTCGTCGCGCTGAACATGGCGGCGATCCCGCGTGACCTGCTCGAGTCCGAATTGTTCGGTCATGAGCGGGGCTCGTTCACCGGCGCCCAGCAACAGCGGCGCGGACGCTTCGAGCAGGCAGAAGGGGGTACGCTGTTCCTCGACGAGATCGGCGACATGCCGGCCGAGCTCCAGACCCGGTTATTGCGCGTGCTGTCCGAAGGCAACTTCTATCGCGTCGGCGGCCAGGCACCGATCCGGACCCAGGCCCGGGTCATCGCCGCCACCCACCAGGACCTCGAGAGTCGCGTGAGCCGGGGCCTGTTCCGGGAGGACCTCTACCACCGGCTCAACGTGATCCGGCTCCGCCTGCCGCCGCTGCGCGAACGGACCGAGGATGTCGCGCCGCTCGTCCAGCACTTCCTCGCCCGCAGCGCGGCCGAACTCGGCGTCGAGCCCAAGCGGCTGTCGGTGAGCGCTCTCGATCGGCTGGCGGCATTCGACTGGCCCGGCAACGTCCGTCAGCTCGAAAACGTCTGCAACTGGCTGATGGTGATGGCCCCGGCGCAAACAATCTCGGGCGACGACTTGCCGGCCGAAATCGTCGCGCGTGCCCGCGGCCCGGCGTCGGCGGCACCGGCCGCCGCGGCCGACGGCAGCGCCGGCGAAGCCACGTCCGATACCGCACTCGGTGCGAGCGGCGGGGCCGTTGCGGGTGATGCCTCCGCCGGTAGCGGCAGCGGTGCTGGCGTCCGACCCCCGGGTCCGCTGTTCATCGAACCAGGGGCGCTGCAGACCGGCTACCCCGGTATTGCGCCGGCAAGTTCCGGCACGGAAACGAACGCCGTGCCCGGTACCGCTGCACCCGCTGTCGGTCCCGCTGCCGCCGCGTCGGGCGCCGTCGCTGGCGACGTGATACCACCGGACTGGTCGCGGCTGCTGGCGCAGGAGGCCTCGCGACGGCTGGCCCAGGCCCACGACGACCCGCTGCCACCCGCGGGTGAGGGGCTGATGAACGAGCTGACGCGCCGCTTCGAGGCCACGCTGATCCGGGCTGCGCTCGAGCACACCGGTGGACGGCGGGTCGAGGCTTCGCTGCGGCTGGGGATCGGGCGCAATACGTTGACGCGCAAGATCCAGGAACTGGGGATCGACGACGCCTGATCGGCGTCGTTCGAGCCTGTCGCTTCGGATCGGCGACGGCTGTTGGCCTTCGCTCGATCCAGTCGCTTGAATCGGCGACGGCTGATCGGCTTCGCTCGATCCGGTCGCTTCGGATCGTCGACGGCTGCCAGGCAGCCTGATCCAGCAGGCAGCCTACAACGGTTGCCCGAGGAGCCGGCGCGCCGCCAGGTGATTGATCAGCGCGCGCACGCCAAAACGCCACGGTGGCGCGGTCTCGCTGTGCGTGACGCGATTCTGCAGGCACCCGAGCCGGGAGCTGCGAATCGCGACCCGGTCGCCGAGCTTGTGGGTGAAGCCGCCACCTGGTTGATCGCGATCCTCGATCGGGGCGAACAGTGTCCCGAGGAACAGCATGAAGCCGTCGGGATACTGGTGCGCCCCCAGCGTCTGTCGGACCAGGTCCAGCGGATCGCGGCTGATCCGCGTCATGATGTTCAGGCCGCGCAGCTCGAACCCCTCGTCGCCGACGACATGCAGATCCACGGTCTCGTTGCGGATGTCGTCCATTCCGAAGCCGTCATCGAACAGTCGAATGAACGGACCGATGGCGCACGAGGCGGTGTTGTCCTTGGCCTTGCCGAGGAGCAGGGCGCTGCGGCCCTCGATATCGCGCAGGTTCACGTCGTTGCCCAGGGTCGCGCCCGCGACCTCGCCGCGGCTGTTGACGGCTAACACGATCTCGGGTTCGGGGTTGTTCCACGATGAATCGGCGCGGATACCGATCTCTTCGCCGGCGCCGACCGCCGACAGAACCGGGGCCTTGGTGAAGACCTCGGCGTCGGGCCCGATGCCAACTTCGAGGTACTGCGACCACAGGCCCTTCTGCTGCAGCAGCGCCTTCAGTTCCGCGGCCTTCGGCGACCCGGGCTCGATCTCCGCCAGGTTCTCGCCGACGAGTTCGAGCACCTGCGACCGCAGCGCTCGGGCCTGCGACGGATCACCGCGGGCCTGCTCCTCGATGACGCGCTCGAGCATGCTCGACGCGAAGGTGACGCCGCAGGCCTTGATGACCTGGAGGTCGCACGGCGCCAGCAGGAACGGCCGGCCGGCGTCGCGCCCATCGGGCACGCTGTTGTCGAGCAGCTCGTCGAGCGTGCAGACGCGCGGCCCATCGAGGGCGCGGACAGCCTGCGCCGGTAGCGGCGAATCGAGCAGGGTGCTCATCGTCGGGAAGCGCTCGCTCAGGTCGACGACGCCATCGGCGCGCAGCGCGACCACCGCCGGGCCGGCAGGTGATACCGGCGTTTCGGGCAGCCACACACGGCCGACGAGAGTTCCGGCAAAGGCGTCGTCCGGAAGGAAGCGTTCGGCATCGAGCCGCCACCCCGTGGTCGTACTGGTCATCGTGCTCCCCCTCTGATCGGCCTGCGTTGTTCGACGATGGTATTCCGTCGTCTGCGGGCGTGCTGCTGGGCGCCCGCGCCGGGGAGTCGACAGGTTCAGGCCTGTTGTCGGCGCGGTCGCGCTGTTGAAGTCGCAGTCGGTGCTGACCACGGTGTCGATCGAGGAGGGTGATCTGACCACTACGTGCGGTCGACTCGTCCCTCAGGCGCGGCTGCTCTCTACGCGTCCATCACCCAACTGCGGTCAACGCGTCCTCTACCATCTCGCCGCCTGCCCTGACGAAGGCGGAGGACGGCGAGGGGTCACTGACGAACCGCATGCAGACGCCCCTGGCACAAGCGAAGCGGACCGCGTCGATCCTGCGCCATCGTCGGTCGGCCTGCGGAGGACCGCTCACAGACCACGGCCAGAACGGCCTGGACTGAGTCCTCCGACCGGCATTGCCGAGAAGACCCATGGTGTCGCAGCCTGGGTGACATGGTCGGCCGCTCAGCGCCCGCCTGGATCTCACACTTGACTTCGTTCGCCGCGCGAGCGCCGCAGACCTGCGCAGAGCGCGCCGCACACATCGCCAATGCAGCCCGCTCGCGACACGCGAGCCCCAATCGCGACCCGAGCCCCGGCCGCGACCGAGCCCCCGCCGCGACCCGAGCCCCCGCCGCGACCCGAGCCCCGATCGGCAGAGTGCGCCTTCGTGTCAGGCGCGCACCCGACTCACCGTCCCGCGATCGGGTACTGAGGATCGCTGTACCCCGGCGTCGACGGATGCCCCGGCTTGACCAGCGAGTCGACCAGGGCTTCGTCCTCGACACCGATGGTGCATTGAAGCGCGCCGAAGTAGTCCTGCCATTGGGCCAGGGTCCGGGGCCCGGCGATCACGGCGCTGACCGCGCGATGGGCCAGCACCCAGGCCGTGGCGAACTGGCTGAGGCCGACGCCGCGGGCATCGCAGTGCACCTTGAGCGTCTGCGCGATCTCGAGCGACTCCTGGCGAAACTCGGTCTGCATGATCCGCTTGTCGCCACGGCCGGCACGCGTGCCCTCGGGCGGCGGGCTACCGGGCGCGTACTTGCCGGCCAGCACGCCGCGGGCGATCGGACTGTACGGAACGACGCCGAGCCCGTAGTGGCCGCAGGCCTCGAGTATCTCGACCTCGGGCTGACGGTTGAGCAGGTTGTAGTACGGCTGGCAGACCGCGGGGTCCGGGATCCGCAGGTCGCGGGCGAGGTTGACCATCTCTGCGATCCGCCAGCCGCGAAAGTTGGACAGCCCCCAGTAGCGGATCTTGCCGGCCCGCAACAGCGTGTCGATCGCGAGCAGCGGTTCCTCGAGATCCATGCCGTTGTAGTCGCGATGGAGGTAGTAGATATCGACGTGATCGGTGCCGAGGCGCTTGAGGCTTGCATCGCAGGCCCGCAGCATCCAGGTCCGGGAGTATCGCGACTCGTTCGGCCGGTCCGACATCCGGTTGCCGACCTTGGTGGCGAGCACCCAGTCATGGCGGTGCTCGCCGATCAGCTTGCCGACCAGCGCCTCGGACTTGCCTTCGGTGTAGACGTCGGCCGTATCGATGAAGTTGACACCGTTGTCACGGGCATGGGCGACGATCCGTCGCGCCTCTGCGATGTCGGTCTGGTCGGCGAACATCATCGTGCCCAGGCACAACTCGGACACGAGAAGCTGGCTCTTGCCGAGGTTTCGGTAACGCATGTCGCCCCCTCGCTGCGTTGGGCGGGTGGCGCTCTGGCGCGCCGGGATTTTTTTTGGCGCCGTCATCGGGTGCCCATTCTCCGTCAGTTGCCGCCGCCCCCGGGGGGCCCGCCGCGCTTCATCAACCCGCGCTGCGGATCGTATCCAATGAGCGCGACCGTGAACAGCGCGATGGCGACCGCGGCGGTGACGCCGATCGCCAGCAGGTTGACCTGGCCGACGAGCGCGAAGCGAATCGACTCGACTGCCCAGGTGAAGGGATTGAACCGCGCCAGCTGCCAGATCCATTCGGCACCCGATTCCTGCAGCTTCCAGAGCGGGTAGAGCGCGCTCGAGATGAAGAACATCGGGAAGATGACGAAGTTCATGGTCCCGGCGAAGTTCTCCAGTTGCTTGACGTGGACCGAGAGCACCAGGCCGAGGGCGGCCAGCATCAACGCCGCCAGCACGATCACCGGGATCGCCAGCAACAGGTGCAGCCAGGCGATGTCGACGCCGAACAGCAGCGCCACGATCAGGAACGCCAACGCCTGCAGCACCGAGAGGAAGGCGCCGGCCAGGAGCTTGCCGAACAGCAACACGCCGCGCGGCAAGGGCGCCGTCAGCAGCAGCCGCATCATTCCCATTTCGCGGTCGTAGACCATTGCCAGGCTGGACAGCATGCCGTTGA
>JBEVJQ010000216.1:0-4310 GCA_040510055.1 Burkholderiaceae bacterium
TCGCGGTCTCGATCGTCACGCCACTGGACCGGCCGAGGAAAGCGGTGGCGTCCTCGCCGACAGCAGGACTGTCGGCGCGGTCCAGCGCGCCCACCAGCGACAGGTCAGGTGCGCCGACCACGGCCTCGATCACCATCCGCCCCATCCGGCCACTGGCACCGGCCACCGCCACTCGCAGTGGCGCAGCGACCGGCGTTTCGGCCGTGGATCGGGCCCCGGCGGCGTCGGTCGTCATCTCAACTCGCTTTCGGTGGGCGGTAGCCGGGCAGCGCCGGGTCACGATCGTCATCGCGTTCGGGCAGCTTCTCGGCATCGATCTTCGAGACGCTGTCGCCTTCGAAGCGGATCGTCACGCGACGAACCTCGGCGTCGCCGTTGGGATACTGGAACCGGAAGACGTAATCCCAGCGGTCGGGATGAAACGGGTCGGACAGCAGCGGCGTGCCGATCGCCAGCCGCACCTGTTCGCGCGACATCCCCGCGCGGACCTGATCGAGCATCTGCTGGTTCAGATAGTTCCCCTGCGGGATCGAGATCGGGTAGGGCTTGAACGGTCCGCTTTGCGAACGGTCGCCGCTCGTGCAGCCGGCGACCAGCGCTAGGGCGATCGAGGCGGTCGTGGCACCAATCCTGAGCGTATTCGGCAGCGACGGAGGGTGGGGCAGGGGCATGATGCTTGATGATCCGGTTCGGAGCGACGGTCGGTCGGGGACATTGCGGTCGCGGCCGGTCGGTCGAGCGCCGATTCGACGGGACCGTGGCTGTCTCGAGGAGGCCCGCTGTATGATAAAGGCCCAGGTTAGTGTCCTGTCCCACGAGCGCATGGCATCAAGAATCGACCAGATGGCGACGATCGACCGCTGGAAGGCAAAGCGGGTCGACAGGGCCCGCAGGCGCGCCTTCCGTCCAGCCCCGTTGCGGCCCTTCTCAATGCCACATACTCGTGAAACAGGACGCTAGCTTGCCCGGCAACGTTCCCGGAGCGTCATCGCAAATGTCGACCTCATCGGAACTGAAAAGCGCCGGTCTCAAGGCCACGGTGCCGCGTCTGAAGATCCTCGACATCTTCCAGCACGGCCCGCATCGGCACATGAGTGCCGAGGACGTCTACAAGGAGTTGCTGGCCGAAGGGCAGGATGTCGGGCTGGCAACGGTCTACCGCGTCCTGACGCAGTTCGAGCAGGCCCGCCTGCTCAAGCGCAGCAATTTCGAGTCGGGCAAATCGGTTTTCGAACTCGACGAAGGCAAGCATCACGACCACCTGGTTTGCCTGCAATGCGGCCGGGTCGAGGAGTTTTATGACGCCGAGATCGAGAAGCGGCAGCAGAAGGTCGCAGCTGAGCAGGGCTTCGAGCTCCAGGAGCATTCGCTCTCTCTCTACGGTAACTGCCGCCGGCCCCAGTGCCCGCATCGACATCCTTGAACGCCGGCGTTTCGCGATGCCGGTCGGCCGTTGCCCTTGCCGATGACTGACGGGGATCGATCCTCGTCCGCGGCGCCATCGCAGGCGGAGCAGTCACCGGCCGGACAGACGCAGTCCCAGCCGGGGCAGTCGCGGTCGCAGCCGAGCCAGTCTCAGGGCGAGTCACTTGGCCAGTCCCAAGGGCAGTCCCAAGGGCAGTCCCAAGGGCAGTCCCAGGGCGGCCAAGCTCAGGCGAGCCAGGCCCAGGCGAGCCAGTCCGAGGGCGGCGGTCAGTCGCAGTCCCAGGGGGCGGTGGCGCCGCGGTCCGACGGCGTCGCGCTTGCGCCTCCGAACGAAGGCGGCTACGACGAGATGCTGGTCGACGCCTCATCGGTCCGCGCCCACTATGCGTCGTACGCGCAGTGGCTGTCGTCGACCTCGGGCCAGGCGATGGCGCGCAAGCGCGCCGAGGCCGATCTGATCTTCCGTCGTACCGGGATCACGTTCTCGGTCTATGGCGACGAGAGCGGCACCGAGCGCCTGATCCCCTCGGATGTGGTGCCGCGGATCATCTCGGCCGAGGACTGGAGCAAGCTGTTCGAGGGATTGGTCCAGCGCGTCACGGCGATCAACCGATTCCTCGCCGACGTCTATCACGGCCAGGAGATCCTGAAGGCTGGACGGATTCCGGCTGACCAGATCTTCGTCAACGAGCAGTTCCAGGTCGCGATGGTCGGGGTCACGGTCCCTCATGACCGCTATGCCCATATCGTCGGCGTCGACCTGATCCGTCACAACGACGGCGACTTCTACGTCCTCGAGGACAACCTGCGCGTACCGTCGGGCGTGTCCTACATGCTGTCGAACCGCCGGATGATGATGCGGCTGTTTCCGGAACTGTTCCAGCGCTACAACGTGCGGCCCGTCGACCACTACGGCGGCCTGCTGCTGCAGACGCTGAAGGAGGCGTCGAACAAGTCGAATCCCACCGCCGTGCTGCTGACGCCGGGCCAATACAACAGCGCCTACTTCGAGCATGCGTTCCTCGCCCAGCAGATGGGTATCGAGCTGGTCGAGGGGCGCGATCTGTTCGTCGAGGAAGGGCACGTGTTCATGCGCACGACCTCGGGCCGCGAACAGGTCGACGTGATCTATCGGCGGCTCGACGATGTCTTCATGGACCCGCTGGCGTTCCGGCCCGACTCGGTACTGGGCGTGCCCGGATTGCTCGCCGCCTATCGACTGGGCAACGTCGTGATCGCCAATGCGATCGGTACGGGGGTGGCCGACGACAAGTCGATCTATCCCTACGTGCCGGACATGATCCGGTTCTATCTCGGCGAGGAACCGGTGCTGAAGAACGTGCATACCTGGCAGTGTCGCAAGCCCGACGACCTTGCCTACGTGCTCGATCACCTGCCGGAACTGGTGGTCAAGGAGGTCCATGGCGCCGGCGGCTACGGGATGCTGGTCGGCCCGACGAGCTCGACCGAGGAGATCGCGACTTTCCGCAAGATCCTCGAAGCGCATCCGGACAACTACATCGCCCAGCCGACGCTGTCGCTCTCGACCTGTCCGACGTTCGTCGAGGAAGGGGTGGCGCCTCGACACATCGACCTGCGCCCGTTCGTACTCAGCGGGCGCGAGGTCCGGATCGTTCCCGGCGGGCTCACGCGCGTGGCGCTGCGCAAGGGGTCGCTGGTGGTCAACAGCTCGCAGGGCGGCGGCACCAAGGACACCTGGGTGGTGGATAGCTGATGCTGTCGCGGGTCGCGTCCCACCTGTACTGGATGTCGCGCTCCCAGGAGCGCGCCGAGAACATGGCCCGGATCCTCGACGTCGGCCAGTCGCTGGCGTTGCTGTCGCGGGGTCGGGCCGACGACGACGCCTTTCTCGAGCCGCTGCACATCACCGGGACCCTGGTGCCGTTCGATGCCAGCGGCCGCGGCCGGACGCCCGAGGCCGTGGCCCGATTTCTCGCCTGGGACCAGGAACTGCAGTCGAGCATCTACAACTCGATCCGCAACTGCCGCGAGAATGCGCGGGCGGTCCGGGCGGCACTGACCACGGAGATGTGGGAGAACATCAACGACACCTGGCTGCAGATGCAGCAGAAGCGTCGTCACGAGAACGAGCCGATCGACAACGACTTCTTCGAATGGGTCAAGGAGCGTGGCCACCTGTTCCGCGGCGTGACTGTCGGCACGATCCGTCGCGAGCAGCCGTACCAGTTCATCCTGCTCGGCACCTTCGTCGAGCGCGCCGACAATACCGCGCGGATCCTGTCGGTGAAGAAGCAGCCCGACGGCGGCGACGACGAGGCGTTCGACTCGATCACCGATTTCTATCGCCAGTCGGCGCTGCTGCGCTCGGTCAGTGCATTCGAGGCCTATCGCGACACCTACCGCGATGCCGTCGATCCGAAACGGGTGGCCGAGTTGCTGGTGCTCAACCCGCAGATGCCGCGGTCGCTGCGATTCTGCTTCGACCAGGTGGTGCGGCTGCTCTCGCGGCTGCCGGTCGAGAACGCCCGGCCGGCTCGGCAACTGGCGGCGACGATGCACGCGCAACTCGAGTTCGCCGTCATCGACGAGATCCTCGAAGAGGGCCTGCACGGCTACCTCGAGCGCTTCGTCGACCAGACGATCCAGCTCGGCGAGTTGATTCGCGAAGCCTATCTCGAACTCGAGTAAGCGAGGCCAACGCGATGAAGCTGACGGTTCATCACTCCACGTCCTACCGCTACGCCGAGCAGGTGGCGCGCAGTACCAAGTACATCCGGCTGACGCCGCGCTACAGCGCGCGCCAGAAGGTGATCGACTGGCGCGTCGATCTGCCGGCGCCCGGAATCATGCTCGATGACGCGTTCGGCAACCGGACCCACCTGCTGACGCTTTCGCGGCTTCAC
>JBEVJQ010000217.1:0-7396 GCA_040510055.1 Burkholderiaceae bacterium
GCTCGGCCTCACCCGAAACGGCCGCTGTTCTGGCAGCCGGCCGCGAGCGACTTGCTGCGTTTCGGCGGCACGGTGCTCGCGACTAACCTGGTCAACTGGATAATGAGCAGCGTCGACCGGATCGTCGTCGGGCGGACGATGTCGATGACGGCCGCCGGTCTCTATTCGACCGTCCACAACTTCATTTCCGGGCCGACGGTCACGGTGCTCGCGCTGCTGCAGTCGGTGCTCTATTCGGCCAGTGCGCGCGTCCAGGACAACGCCCAAAGCCTGCGCGTGGCCTTCCGTACGATGTTCGGGGTCGTCGGTCTGGCCGTGGTGCCGGTGTTCTTCACCGTCGCGGTTGTCGCTCCGACATTCATGCGCGCGGTCTACGGCGAGCGGTGGGTCGGCGGCGAAGTCGTGCTGATGCCGCTGGCCGTGGCCATGCCGGCGTTCCTGCTGATGGGTCTGTCGACGCCGATCCTCTGGACCTCGGGCAATGTCCAGCAGGAATTTCGCCTGCAGATCCCGATCGCCATCGTCTGGACCCTGGTGTTGTTGGCCGTCTCGCGACACGAGTCGCTGGCGTTGCTGAGTTGGTCGATCTGCGCGCTCTACTACGCCCGGGCGTTGGTGATCATCATCGCCACCATCAGGGCGGTGAAGGTCACGCTGTTCGAGATTGCCGGACTGCTGGGGCCGGGCGCGCTCGTGGCAGCCGGCGTGATGGCGACCGCCGCGACCGTCGACTACGGTCTCTCGAGCACGCTATCGAACGCTGCCGTTCGCCTGACCGCGATCGTGTTCGCGAGCGCCGCGGCGTTCGTCTTGATGCTGCGGCTGGTACGCCCGCTGCTGCAGACAGATGTCCACGCGTTCCTGCTGCGACTGTCCGAGCGCGTTCCCAGTCGTGTCGGCAAGCGCTTCGCGCAGCGATTGTTCGCCTGACTGACCGAACCTGCCCGGGAGGCCCGGATCAGGGCTCCCGCGGGTCGTCGAATCGCGGCTCGATCCGCTGATCCGGCTCTGACCGCCGTCGCGAATCCGGCCCCGCTTGGGGTGGCCGGCCCGGCTCGGTCCGCGAGCCGGAGCCGGACTGCCGGCCAAGCTCGGTCCATGGGCCGGAGTCGGAATGCCGCCCCGGCTCGGTCCATGGGCCGGAGTCGGACTGCCGGCCCGGCTCGGTCCACGGACGGGAGGTGGATCGCCGGCCCGGCCCGGTCGGTGGACCGGAATCGGTCCCGGAGAATCGGGCCCGGTAGCCAGGGATCGGGCCGGGGCCCGCGGTTGGCGCGCCGGGGTCGCGACCACGCGTGCCGTAGCGGACGATGGCGCCAAGCGCCTGCTCGTCGACTTCGCTGCCCTCGTCGGCCACCGAACGGGCGGGCGCGAATCCGCGGCCCACGGGCGCGGAGACCCAGGCCTGGATGCGGGCGGCGGCCGGTGCACGGGCATGACGGCTGGCCATGGCCGCCGACCCCGCCAGCAGCATCAACAGGGCAACGTGCGTAATGAAGTCACCAGCCAGCAGGGTCAGGACGTCGAGTGGCACTTCGGAGATGCAGCGCACCAGGATCAGCGTCAGTAACGCCGGCGCGAGGCCGCGGGTGAAGCGCGCGAACTTGACGCTGTAGAAGGCGAGGGTGCTGACGTAGAAGATCAGGCCGAGCGCGCCCAACAGGCCGCCGACGCTAAGCGACTGCATCAACTGGTTGTGGGCGTGGAACGCGTACGGCATGTTCAGTTTCGCCCGGAAGGCCCGGTCCCACGCGGTGACGCCGTAGCCGAACAGCGGATTCTCGATGAACGTCTCGACAGCGACGACCCAGATCGCACCGCGGCCGCTGAACGATCGGTTGCCCAGCCCCTGACCGTAGCCGATGAAGTCTGCCAGCGCCGCGAACACGACCGGCCAGTCGACCACGAAGAACGAGACGGCGAGCGCCGCGGCCAGGCCGAGCCCCACCAGCCCCAGCATCAGGGGCGGCGAAACCTGGCGCCGGCGGCCATTCGACTCCGCGGTGGTCCAGCGATAGACGAGAAACGGCGGGATGATCAGCGCCGCCGCGATCCACGCAGTCTGGGACTGGGCGAGCACGAGCACCGCAGTGGCGCTGGCAAGGCAGATCAACTGCAGCAATCGCGACCGGAACGGCAGGTGGATCGCCAGCAGGATCAGTGTCAGCGACAGCGGGCCGATGCTGTTCGGCCCCGAACCCAGGCCGAAAAACCGGAAGGTCACGAACGGCAGCCGTGCTTCGGGGCTGTTGGGTTGCAGCACCAGGTTCGGCATCACGGGTATCAGGGCGACGCTCGCCACCATCATGATGGTGAGCATCCAGCGATAGGAGATCAGCAGGTTGGCGTAGCCCTGGTCGCGGACCATGAACAGCCCGACGACGACGATCAGCGGGTAGAAGTAGGCAACCAGGATCCCCGGGACCGTGCCGAACGCGGCGCTCAGCAGCACGTTGGTCGCGTAGTAGACGAAGAAAGCGATCATCAGCATCCGGCCCCGCGGGATCGGACGTTCGTCGCGATCGAGCAGGCGAACCATGATGATCGCCACCGAAAGGCCGACGAGCATCGCGCTGCAGCCACGGAGGATCCAGGCGGCGACGCCCCCAGGGTCGATGACCTGATTGAAATCGAGATTCTTCAGCGCCAGGTTACGCCCGACGAGGAACAAGGCGAGCGGCGGGATGATCGCCATCAGGGCGGCGATCGCCGGTTGTGCCAGGTTCGGAATTCGGCTCTGGAAGTGAAGGGCGAATCCGAGGCCCAGTACGATCGCGACCAAAATGGCCACGCTCGCGCCGAGCCAGGGGAGGGACGATGTGAGATCGGTCATCGGGACAGTTTAATCAGCCGGCGTTGCCGATGCGGCTGCAGGGTGACCGAACAGCGTCGCAAACCCGACAAACGTTGACAGCTTGTTGGATTTGGGCGCTGAGCGGGCGTACGTCACCGGGGGTCATCGGGTTCCGAGAGATGATTCGCGTTCGAAGCGACCTGGGGTCGCCTGGCGCTCTGCCGGTGAGATGCAGACCGCTTTCCCTTTTCAGATACATCAGCAACATGATGAAAAGATCACTGCCACGAGAACACGCCGAAGGCGCGACCGCGACGAGCGCGCTCGCGGCGAACACCTCGACGCTGGCCGCGACCCCTGGGGCTCGCTCGGCGACAGCGCTGCCGCGAGCCGGCGAACAAGTGCCTACCCGTATCGACGGCGACCCGCCGCCGATGTTCTCGCTGGTTCTGGCGACCTATGGCCGATCGGACGTGCTCGAGCCGATGCTGGCATCCTTGATTGCACAAACCTGTCGCGATTTCGAGTTGATCGTCGTCGACCAGAATGCGGACGATCGAGTGGTCCCGCTGCTCGAGCCGATGCAACGCGCGGGCGTCGCCGTTGCTCATCTGCGCATCGGGCAACCAAATCTGTCAGCGGCGCGAAATCTCGGCATTTCCCAGGCGCGCGGGATCTTCGTCGCGTTTCCCGATGACGACTGCTGGTACGAGCCGGATTGCCTCGCGCAGGTCGCTGCGGCGAGTCGCATCCAACCCGTCGTATCGGGCTGGGTGGCTCGCTGGGTCGAGGCGTGTCCTGACAGCCTCCCCGAACTCCAGGTCGAAGTGAGCGGGTCCGCGTTGCGCAAATTTCGCGGCGGTGACGCGAGTTCCATCAGCCTGTTTCTCAGGCGCGATGGGCTTCGCGCGATCTCGGGCTTCGATGCGCGTATCGGTGTCGGTCGCTACTATGGTGCAGGTGAAGAGACCGACCTGATGATTCGATTTCTCGATGCCGGCTTGGCCGTCCGGTCTCTGCCGATGGCCAGGGTTCATCACCGTCACGATTGCGAGCGTCCGGCGCTGACGCGTGCCCGTTGGCAGGCCGTCATCAGGCGTGAGCGTGGCGTCGGTGCGCTCTATGTCAAGCACGGCTTGGCTTGGCGCGTCATTGCCCGCGGTTTGTTGGCGCCGTTGTGGAACGGCATGACCAGCCGGCGCCCGGTCGATGGGCTGCTGTACGGCCTGGCGGCGGTGTTCGGCAGGCTCGCTGGAATGATTCGCTGGCGCCTCGCTGAACCTAGGAGCACCCGCGGCAGCCATGACGCCGCGTCGACCGCTGGTGATCAGGAACGCGGTCGATGAGCAGCGTGATCGGCGACGACACTCGAATTGCCGCCGCGGATGGTCCGGTCGTACGCAACGAGGATCGTCGCGAGGTCGCGCCGGTTCGGATCTCGGTCATCATCCCGCTGTTCGACAAGGAGCCGTTCATCGAGGCGGCCGTCCGGTCGGCTCTCGACAACGGCCCAGGCGTTTTCGAAGTCATCGTCGTCGACGACGGCTCGCGCGATAGGGGCGCCGACATCGTCGCTGCAATCGACGATCCGCGGATCAACTTGATCCGCAAGGCCAATGGAGGAGTCTCGAGCGCGCGCAACACGGGCCTCGATCACGCCACCGGCGACTGGATCGCGTTCCTCGACGCCGATGATTTCTGGTTGCCCGGCTTCGTCGCCGCCATCCAGACGCTGATCGCGCGCTACCCCCAATGCGCGATGGTCACGACCCGCTATCTATCCCAGGACGACGACGGCCGACGTACTCCGGTGAAAGGCGGGTGGTCCTTCGACGAGAGCCGCCCGCAGTTGCTCGACAATTTCTATGGGGCGATGGCGCAGGGTCACTTCTGTTTCACTTGCTCGCTGGCTATCCGCCGTGACTTGATCCGCAAGGCCGGCCTGCGCTTTCCGGTCGGCGAGCACCTGGGCGAAGACCTCGAAGTCACGTTTACCGCATCCGAGTACGCGCCAGTCGCGTTCGATCCCAGGCCGCTGGTCGTCTACCGCGATTCGAACGTCGGCGTTCGCCTGAGTCGCAAGGTCATGGGCAAACTGCTCATCCCGTTCTTCGAGCGGCTCGACGACCGGCTCAAGAGCGGAAAGTTCCCGGAGCACCTGCGTAGCGGCGCCGAGGAGTACCTGCGCAGTCACTTGAAATTCCTCATCTACTACGCGGTCGGACACCAGCGCCGGCGCGAAGGGTGGGAACTGCTGCGCCACCGATTGATCGTGGGCCGTCCCCGGATCCTGGCGCTGATGACGCTGGCGTTGATCCTCCCTGCACCGGTCGTTGGCTATCTGCGGAAACTCAAGAAACGGGTCTCGTAGCAACCACGTCACCGTCGGTCCGCCGGCCGCTCCCGCTCGCCACGCCGGCCGTGGCCAGAACCGTCCCGCCTCTCTACCGTGCGGCTGTAGTACGCCCAACGGCGCGCGGTTATTGCAAGGGTGCGACGGTAATGAGTTCAAGGCAGGGTCCCACGATCGGCGGCGCTGTCGTCGACCTGGACGCCGCATCGCTGGATCATCGGCCTGAGGTGGGGCGGTGAGCAGCGTCCTCGAAGAACAGACCGTCACGGCGCTCGATGGCGACGGGGCCGCAGCAGGGTTGCAGCGCGGGACGACCGAGGCCGCCTCCGCGCGGATCTCGGTGGTCATGCCGCTGTTCGACAAGGCACCCTTCGTCGAAGCGGCGATCCGTTCCACCTTGGACAACGGACCGGGCGTTTTCGAAGTCATCGTCATCGATGACGGCTCGCGCGACAACAGCGCCGAGGTCGTCGCGGCGATCGACGACCCGCGCATCAAGCTGATCCGCAAGGCGAACGGTGGGGTATCGAGCGCGCGCAACGTCGGCCTCGACCACGCGCGAGGCGACTGGGTCGCATTTCTCGATGCCGACGACTTCTGGCTTCCGGGCTATGTCGAAGCCCTCCAGACCCTGATCGCCCGCTACCCCCGATGCGGGATGGTGGCCACCAGATACGTGTTGCAGGACGACGAGGGACGACGCGCCGGCTCGCCCGGGGCTTCGCATTTCGACGAGGGCGTGACGCTGCAGATCGACGACTTCTACGCGGCGATGGCCGAGGGGCACTTCTGCTGCACCTGTTCGGTGGCGATTCGCCGCGACGTGATCCGCGAAGCGCGGCTGCGCTTTCCAACCGGCGAACAGCTGGGCGAGGACCTGGACGTGACGTTTCGTGCCGGCGAGTTCGCCCCGGTCGGATTGGACCCGCGGCCGCTCGTGGTCTATCGCGATTCGAACCTGGGCCTGAGGCTGAGCCGCACGGTCACGCGCAAGCTGCTGATCCCGGTCTTCGAGCGACTCGACGCCAGGCTCGCGTCAGGAAAGTTTCCGGCCGCGTTGCGCGCCGGTGCCGAGCACTACCTTCGCAATCACCTCAAGTACCTGATCTACTACGCGGTCGAGAACGGGCGCCGACCGGAAGGCTGGCAACTACTCTGTCACCGCCTGATCGCGCGGCGGCCGCGGACGATGGTCCAGATGGCACTGGCCCTGATCCTCCCGGCAGCGGCGCTGTCCTTCTTGAGGAAGCTGAAGGACAGGCGCTCGTAGTCCCCTCAACAGCGCGAAGGCTGCCCGCCGATCCGGCGAGCTTGGCCGCCCGCGACATCGCGGGTATCGGCAAGACCTACATGATTCCTACATTGTGTGCTGCAAGTCACACAGCAGTGGGGAAAAACAATGCGGGTCGTATCTTTTTCGCGTTTCGCGGCGGCAGGTTCGTTGGTTCTGAGCGTCACGGCGTGCGGTGGGTCCGGCCAAGACGATAGTCAGAACCAGGCTGCCGATCCGCAGTCAGGCCTGGTCGCTTCGGCGGTGGCGCACGCTGCGAACAACCGCGTCGGCTCCGAATATTTCGCCCTGACCTCCGGCGACTCCGACACGGGCAGCATCCTGCTGGACCCTGCCGGGGCGAGCGGTGCTCTCCCCACCGCCCCGGCAACTCCCGCTACCGATGCTCCCGCTTCGGTCGGCTCCACTCCCAGCGCACCCGCTACGCCGGCGACCGTTGGCGAGACCCCCGTGGTCACTACGTCGGCCCCGCCGACGCAGCCGTCGGTGGCGTACCGCCGCAAGGTGCCGATGACCGCCCCCGTGGCCGTGCCGACGACGTTCTCCGGCCTGCACTCGCATCGCTGGCCGGTCGGGTCGTCGCCGGCCCCGACCTACGGCTACGGCACGGTCCGAAGCCTGAACTTCGATCCGAACGACGATCTGGGTATCCTCTGGTACGGCATCAACAAGGCCGACGGCCAGTACGACTGGTCGAAGATGGACCAGTGGGTCCAGACCCACTACAGCGCCGGCAAGCAACTGGTCTATTCGCTGTATGGCACGCCCGCCTGGTGTTCGTCGAACACCAGCACACGCGACATGTACAACCAGGCGGGCGGTGATCGGATGCCCAGCAGCCTGACCTGCGTGCAGAAGTTCGTCGACGCGCTGATCCGCCGCTACAACGGCAACGGCGTGCGCAAGCTGCAGATGATCGAGATCTGGAACGAACCCGACTTCGTGGGCATCCCGTACT
>JBEVJQ010000218.1:0-4559 GCA_040510055.1 Burkholderiaceae bacterium
GGCGGTGGCGGTGGCGGTGGCGGTCATGGACTTCATCATCGGATGAAAGCACGACTTGACGGCGCCAAGGCAGCGCCACTATTATTTGTACGGACATTTTGCACATCATGGCGTCTGCGCCGGCACCCGGCGCCGGCACCCCGGCCGAGTCCGACGCCCCCATCCCATCCACCGCCAATCGTCGATGAACTTTCATCCCCGCTCCATGCTGTTCGTCTCCGGCGAGAAGAGCGAGCGCTTCGCGCGAGCCTTCGAGGCCGGCTCCGACCTGGTCTGCATCGACCTCGAGGATGCCGTGCACCCGGCGCGCAAGGCAGAGGCGCGCCAACGTGTCCTCGGCTGGCTCGCCGACAATCCCGAGCGGCCCGGCGGCGCTCGGCGGGCAGTGCGCGTCAATGGCATTCGGACTCTCGATGGCCTGCGTGACCTGCTCGCGCTGGCCGAGTCCGGCATCGCGCTCGATGCGCTGCTGGTACCCAAGGTCGAAAGCGCAGCCGACCTCCACTGCCTCGGCGCCTGGCTCGGCGACCGGGCGCCTGCGGTCGTCGCCCTCCTCGAGACCCCCTCGGCAATCGAACAGGCCGGACGGATCGCCGGCGCTGGCTTGCCACTCGCAGCGCTGATGCTGGGCGGCGCCGATCTCTCGGCCGAAATCGGCGCCAACTTCGACTGGACCGGGCTGCTCCACGCCCGTGGACGACTGGTCAACGCGGCCAAGGCCGCAGGGCTGCAGGCGTGGGACGTTCCGCATATCGCGCTCGACGATGTTGACGACCTGGTCGAAGAGACGCGGCGCGCGATCGCGATGGGCTTCGATTGCAAGACGGCGATCCACCCGCGCCAGATCGATCCGATCCATTCCGCCTTCGCACCGACCGCGGCCGAAGCCGAATGGGCGAAGGCGCTGCTGCAGGCGATGCCGGCCGACGGCGCCAGCGGCGCCTTCCTCTTCCAGGGTCGCATGGTCGACGCACCGGTCATTCGCAAGGCGCACCGGATCGTCGCTCGCGCGGCCAGCAACCGTTCACAACCCCCAGGAGGCAGACCCGATGGTCCAGACAGCAAAGAAGGTCGGTGAGAATCGCTACCGCGAGAGTTTCGGTCGTCACTACGAGGAGTTCGCGATCGGCGACATTTACGAGCATCGGCCGGGCCGCACGATCAGCGAGACCGATAACCGCTGGTTCACCCTGCTGACGATGAACACCCATCCGATGCACTTCGACGAGGAATACGCCCGCGCGAGCGAGTTCGGCAAGTGCATCGTCTGCAGTCCGTTCACCGTGGCGCTGCTGGTCGGGATGAGCGTCACCGACGTCAGCCAGAAGGCGATCGCCAACCTCGGCTGGACCGATATCACGCTGACGGCCCCGGTGTTCGCCGGCGACACGCTGTACTCCGAGTCCGAAGTGCTCGACAAGCGCGAATCGAAGTCCAGGCCCGGTGCCGGTATCGTCACCGTCAAGACCACGGGCTTCAACCAGGACGGCAAAGTCGTCGGACACTTCGTCCGCAAGATCCTGATCGCCAAGCGCGGCCATAGCGTAGAGGACCGGGTCAATTACTGAGCCGCGGAGCCCATGGGAAGGAGCGCGACGACCCGGCAAGTCGCGCCCTGGCTTCGAGAGGCCCGGCCAACGGGGCGCCTCGCTCGGCAGAGTGCGCTTCGTCAATGCGACGCCGCGGCAGCGCGCGGCCCCGGCACCGCGCGGCACCGGCACCGCGAGGCCTCGGCAGCGCGCGGCCCGGGCACCGCGAGGCCTCGGCAGCGCGAGGCCCCGGCCGGAGCGAGCCCCGCGAAGGCGCTGCCCGGCACGGCGGCTTGACCGCTGAGGGCGCAGGTCCGCAGGGGCGCGGCGACCACGAGAAAGACGAAGCGGCCGCAGACAATCGAACACCGACTGAATCAACTAGAGGACAACGAGATGACCGATCGTCACCACGAGGAGCGAGCCTTCGTCGAGGCCGTCGAAACCTGGGTCGAAAAGGAGCTGAAGCCGGTCGCGCGGCAGTACGACCTGGCCGACGAGTATCCGACCGCGATCGTCGAGCAGATGAAGGACATGGGCCTGTTCGGCGCCACCATCGGTACCGAATGGGGCGGGCTGGGGCTGTCCGCGTGGACGTATGCGCAGATCGTAGTCAAGGTCGCGAGCGTGTGGATGGCGCCGTCGGGGATCTTCAATTCGCACCTGATCGTCGCTGCGGCAATCGAGCGCCACGGTACCGAGGCCCAGAAGCGCGACTACCTGCCGCGAATGGCCAGCGGCGAACTGCGGGCCAGCATCGGCCTGACCGAGCCGAACGCCGGCTCCGACCTGCAGGCGATCCGGACCACGGCGCGGCTCGACGGCGATGACTACGTCGTCAACGGAACCAAGATGTGGATCACCAACAGCCTGCACGGGCACTTTACCCTGCTGCTGGTCAAGACCGATCCGACGGCCCAGCCGCGGCACAAGGGGATGAGCCTCCTGATCGCCGAGAAAGGGCCCGGCTACCATGTCGTCGGCAAGCTGAAGAAGGTCGGGTACCGCAGCATCGACACCTGCGAACTGGCGTTCGAGAACTACCGCGTGCCGAAGAGCCGGTTGCTCGGCGGCGTCGAGGGCAAGGGATTCGCCCAGACGGCGGGCGGCCTCGAACTGGGCCGGATCAATGTCGGCGCCCGCGGCGCGGGCATCGCCGAAGGATCGTTGAAGCTTGCGCTGCGCTACGCCCAGGAGCGCGAGGCATTCGGCAAGCCGATCTGGCAGCACCAGGCGATCCAGTTGAAGCTGGCCGACATGGTCACCCAGGTCGAAGGCGCCAAGCGGCTGATCGAGCAGGCCGCGCTCAAGTACGACGCCGGCGAGCGCTGCGATCTCGAGGCGGCGATGGCCAAGCTGGCCGGCTCCGAAGCCGGTGCGCACTGCGCCCAGGAGGGGATGCGGATCTTCGGCGGCTACAGCTACTCGGTCGAGTTCGAGATCGAGCGCTTCTACCGTGACGCAATGCTGATGTGCATCGGCGAAGGCACCAACGAGATTCTGCGCCAGGTGATCGCAAAGCAGCTCATCGAGCGCAACCGGATCTGAGCCACGGGGTCGTCGCGGCTCAGCGCCTTTGCGCGATCCGCGTCGCTGCGGCTGGGTTGACCGCCCCGGCCGGGAACCTCCCCTGGAGGATTTCGCCCACCTGCGCGACGACCTCGAACGCCTGGTGTTCGATCGCCGCCGGCGTCAGCCCACCAATGTGGGGAGTCGCGATCACGCGCCGATGCCGGGCGATCAAGGGCGACGGCATCTGATCCGGTGCCCGACCGACATCGACGGCGCACCCGGCCAGACGGCCGTCATCGAGCGCCGCGAGCAACGCCGACTCGTCGACGAGGTCGCCGCGCGACGCATTGATGAACATCGCGCCCCGCTTCATTGCTGCGAACACCGCGGCATCGAAGAGGTTCTCGGTCTGCGGCGTCGCGGCGGCAAGGCAGACGACATAGTCCGCCTGCGCCAGCAGCTCGCCGAACGACACAACGGTGACGCGGGTGTCGGAGATCGGCATCTTCGGATCGGTGACGACGACGCGCATCCCCAGTGCCCGCACCGGCTCGACCAGGTAGCGGGAAATCTGACCGTAACCGACCAATCCGAGCGTCGCGCCGCGCAGTTCGCGGCCCATCGACGGCACCGGCGACTCGCCCCGGTGGTAGGCGGCCGCGAGCGCGCCAAGCCCGCGACTGAGATCGACCATCGCTCCGATGATCCATTCCGACACCGCGGCCATGAAGCCGGCGCTGCAGCGGGTAACGAGGATGCCGAGCGCACTGGCCGCCGTGACGTCGATGTTCCGGATATCGACGGCACAACGCGAGACCGCAATCGCGGTTCGCAGCCGCGCCAGCAACGCGGCCGATAGCGGTGTGCTGCGGTCGGCGATCACGACGTCGCAATTCTCCGCCGCCTTCACCAGCGCGTCGTCGGTCCACGGATCGTCGACCGGGTTGCAGCGGACCTGCGCGATCGATTCAAGCCGTGCCAGTGGGCCGGCACCGAAATAGTTGCGCAGCGCCGCCGGGCCGTGGGTCAGCAACACGTTCTTCAACGCTTTCTCCTGCCGTGGGGGGCCTCGGCGCGAACCGCACGGGACCGGGCCGGGGCAACGGCCTGTGGAACTTCGACCAATGAAGGGGGGCCGGCGACCGGCGAAGCGGCGCCCGAAACCAGCAAAGCGGTGCCTGGGACCGATGAAGCGGCGACCGGAACCGGCGAAGGGGTGCCTGGGACCGGTGAAGCGGCGACCGAAACCGGCGAAACGGCGCCCGGGGCTGCCGGTGCGGGCCCCGACGAAGACTGCCGGTCGAGGGTCGGCCGGAACAGGTACTCGCCGGTCGGCAGCGACGGGTCCGCCAACCGGTCGATGACGCGGGTGACGATGGTTTCGGCCATCTCCGGCACCGGCAGTCGCACGGTGGTCAGGGCCGGCGCCGTCAGCGCCGTCAGGTAGAGGCCGTCGATGCCGACGACCGAAGCGTCGGCGGGCACCGCGAGCCCCGCGTCGCGCAGGCCCGCAAGCAG
>JBEVJQ010000219.1:0-7254 GCA_040510055.1 Burkholderiaceae bacterium
TCTTCAGCGTCTTGATTCCGACCGCTTGCATCTGAGCAATGTAGCTACCCGGTAGCTACGGTGTCAACGACGGCCTCATGCATACTTGATCGTCGCCCGGAATCCAAGGCAGCCGTGAGGAATCACGCATGAACTTCAGCGACGAGTTCCAGGGGCGGCAGGTGCTGGTGATCGGCGGCACCAGCGGCATCGGTGCGGCGATCGGTGCGGCGTTCGCCGCCGCCGGCGCCGCGGTCACCGTGACCGGCGCGACCGAGGTCGAGTGCAGCGCCGCACGCACGCAACCGTCGCTGGCGGCCGCCACCGTCCGGTCGCTCGATGTCCGCGACGGCCAGGCCGTCACCGGCTGTGTCGGCGAACTGGCCGAGCTGTCGGTGCTGGTCAATTGTGCCGGCGTCATCCGGCGAGGCGCCGAACTCGACCCGGTCGTTTTCGCCGATGTGATCGACATCAACCTCAACGGAACGATGCGCGCGTGCGCCGCGGCGCGACCGTTGCTGGCGAAGCGCGGCGGGGCGATCGTCAATACCGCATCGATGCTGAGCTTCTTCGGCGGCGGACTCGTACCCGGCTACAGCGCCAGCAAGGGTGGCATCGCGCAGCTGACCAAGAGCCTGGCGATCGCCTACGCGGCCGACGGGATACGCGTCAATGCCGTCGCGCCGGGCTGGATCGCCACGCCGCTGACCCAGGCGCTGCAGGACGACCCGGTGCGCGCCGAGCCGATCCTGTCGCGCACTCCGATGCGCCGATGGGGAACTCCCGACGACATCGCGGGGCCGGCGCTGTTCCTCGCGAGTTCTGCGGCTCGCTTCGTGACCGGCGTCGTGCTTCCGGTCGACGGCGGCTACCTCGTCAGCTGATCGACATCCACCCCTCGAACCAGGAGACCGATCATGATCGTCCAGCTTCCCGGCATCCGCCCCGAGATCGCCCAACAGGCCATTCCCGAAGACGAGCGCGTCTGGGTGCTTCAGGCTCCCGGCGTCTGGTTCCGGCCGCTGTTGCTGAACACCGTCACCGGCAGCTGGTGCAACCTGCTGCGGGTGCGCAAGGCTGGCGTGCTGTCGCGCCACATCCACCCGTCGTGGGTGACGGGACTCGTGCTCAAGGGCGCCTGGCGCTACCTCGAGCACGATTGGGTCGCCAACGAAGGAAGCTTCGTCTACGAGCCGCCGGGCGAGATCCACACGCTGGTCGTCGACGAGGAAGTCGGCGCGCAGGAAATGATCACCTTCTTCAACATCCACGGCGCGATGGTCTACGTCGACGAGTCCGGGGCGGTTACCGGCTACGAAGACGTGTTCACGAAGATCGAGATGTGCCGCAGGCACTATCGTGAGTGCGGGCTCGGCGAGAAGTACGTCGACCAGTACGTCCGCTGACCATGAAGATCGTCGATGTTCGGACCCACGTGCTGTCCACACCGCTCGACGAGCCGTTCGCGTTCTCGATGGGCTGGGTCCACCGCCGCGGGACGATGATCGTCGAGCTGCTGACCGACGAGGGCGTGACCGGCTGGGGCGAGTCGCTGTGCCACGGACTGCAGCCGCCGGAAATCGCCCGGACGATCGTCGACGTGGCGCTGAAGCCGCTCGTCATCGGCGCGGATCCGGCCGACGTCGACGTGCTCTGGGAGCGGATGTACAACCAGACTCGCGCCTTCGGGCAGAAGGGCGCGATCCCGAACGCGATGGCCGCCGTCGACATCGCGATCTGGGACTGCCTCGGGCGCGCGGCCGGCAAACCGGTGCACAAGCTGCTCGGCGGCGCGTACCGGACGTCAGTGCAACCGTACGCGACCGGGTTCTACCGAGTGGAGGGTCGATCCTATCCGGCCGATGCGGTAGCCGAGGCGAAGCGGCACATCGGCAACGGCTTCACCGCGATGAAGCTCAAGACCGGGTTCGGCGTCGAGGACGACATCCGCTACATCCTCGGCGTGCGCGAAGGAATCGGCGACGGCCCGAAGCTGATGATCGACGCCAACCATGCCTACAACGTCGGCGCCGCTCGCCGCATCCTGAGAGCGATCGAGGACGCCGGCATCCACTGGTTCGAGGAGCCGATCTCGCCCGAGGATATCGACGGCTACCGGGAGCTGAAGAGCCTGACCGGCATCTATCTCGCGGCCGGCGAAAACGAGTTCACCAAGATCGGCTTTCGCGAATGGATCTCGCGACGCGCCGTCGACATCCTCCAGCCGGACCTGTGCTCGGCCGGCGGCTTCACCGAGTGCCGCAAGATCAGCGCGCTGGCCCAGGCCTGGCACCTGCCGATCATCCCGCACGTCTGGGCCTCGGGGATCGGGCTGGCGGCCTCGCTGCAGTTCATCGCCTCGCTGCCGCCGGCGCCGCTCGCGTTGAAGCCGATCGAGCCGATGCTCGAGTACGACCAGTCGTCGCATCCGTTCCGCCAGGACCTGATCTTCGGAGCCATCGGTATGCGCGACGGGCGGGTGGACGTCCCGCAAGGGCCGGGGATCGGGGTGGAGATCAACCGCGAGGTGATCGAGCGCTACGCGGTGCCGTGAGGGCGCAGGTTTGTTCCACCACAGCCAAGGAGGCTCTCCAGGGCTCGTGGCGCCGTCCAACACGATTCGACCGAGCCTTTGCTCACCGCGTCGACGCATTGGAGTGCCGGAACCAATGCGCCGGGCTCGTAGAATCGAATCTCGATCCTGCCGCCCGACAGCGCCTCGACGTCCTTGGCAAACCGCTGACCGGGCGGCCCGAGCAGGAGGGACGCAATGGTCCAGCATGCCGATCTTGTGGTGAGACGCGGCCTGATCATCGACGGAAGCGGCGCCGCGCCTTTCGAAGCCGATGTCGCCATCGCGAATGGACGGATCCTCGCGGTCGGCAAGGTCCCGGGCAAGGGACGCGAGGAGATCGACGCGAGGGGCTTCGTCGTGACGCCCGGCTTCGTCGACATCCACACCCACTACGATGGGCAGGTGACCTGGGAGAACCGCCTCGTGCCGTCGTCGTCGCACGGGGTGACCACGGTCGTGATGGGCAACTGCGGAGTCGGCTTCGCGCCCTGTCGTACGGACCAGCACGACCTCCTGATCCGCCTGATGGAGGGGGTCGAAGACATACCTCACCCGGTGCTGGTGGACGGGGTACCGTGGCGTTGGGAGACCTTCCCCGAGTACCTCTCGTTCCTGGCGGGGCGCCACTACGATATGGACGTCTGCGGCTACCTGCCGCACTCGGCCTTGCGGGTCTTCGTGATGGGCCGGCGGGGTGCCGATCGCGAGCCAGCGACGCCGGCCGACCTTTCGGAAATGACCAGGCTTGTCCGAGAAGCGATGGCAGCCGGGGCGATGGGTTTCTCGACT
Source organism: Burkholderiaceae bacterium (assembly GCA_040510055.1). Taxonomy (GTDB): domain Bacteria; phylum Pseudomonadota; class Gammaproteobacteria; order Burkholderiales; family Burkholderiaceae_E; genus Lautropia. The sequence continues at coordinate 3,344 of JBEVJQ010000219.1, forward strand.
TCGCGTACCTTCCTGCACCGCTCCAGCGACGGCCGTTCGGCACCTACGTTCGAGGCGGACGAAGCGGAGCTGACAGCGCTCGCGCTGGCGCTGCAGGACTGCGGCAAGGGCGCAATGCAGCTCATCATCGATTTCGACGACCCGGAGCGGGCATTTGCGTCCATGCGACGACTGGTCGAGATATCGCGGAGGCCGCTGTCGTTCTCGCTGTTCGAAGGCGTCCTCGGTCAGTTTTCGAATCCCTGGGCCGAGCTCCTCGAATGGGTCGCAGCGGCCAATGGACAGGGTCTGCCGATGAAGGGCCAAGTGCTCGGCAGGGCAATCGGCCTGATGTTCGGCCACGAGCTCACCCTGAATCCTTTCTTCAGCGTAGAAAGTTATCGCGCTCTCTCGCACCTGCCGTTCAAGGAGCGCATCGAGCAACTCGGCCGACCGGAAGTGCGGGCGCGCATCCTGGCCGAGCCGATCGACCCGGATCCGGCCAATATCCTCGGCCGGTTGGTGCGTGACTTCGAGGGCATGTTCCTGCTCGGCGATCCACCGGACTACGAGCCGGCTCCCGATACCAGCATCGCTGCGCAGGCGCGCCGGCGCGGCGTGAGCCCCGAAGCGCTCGCCTACGATCTGATGCTCGAGCACGACGGACGCAATCTGCTGTATTACGCCATCGCGAACTATGCGCACGGGTCGCTCGATACGTGTCTCGCCATGATGCGCCATCCTGGTTCGGTCCTCGGCCTTGGCGACGGCGGCGCGCACTGCGGCACGATCTGCGACGGCAGCGCGCCGACCTTCATGCTGACCCACTGGGCGCGCGACCGGAGGCGCGGCGAGCGCTTACCCCTACCCTGGATCGTCAGGGCCCTCAGCAACGAGACGGCACGTGCAATCGGTCTCCTGGATCGGGGGCGCGTCGCACCCGGCTTCAAGGCCGACCTGAACGTGATCGACATCGACCGTTTGCGCCTGCATCCACCCGAGGTGAACTACGACCTGCCAAGCGGCGGTCGACGCCTCGTTCAGCGCGCGGACGGCTATGCCGCGACGATAGTCAACGGCACCATCGTCTATCGGGAAGGTCAGGCGACAGAAGCACTGCCGGGGCGCCTGGTTCGCGGACCTCAGCCGATGCCCGCGCATTGACCGAAGGATCCGATGCGAGCACTGAGCGCTACTGCGCGCGATAGAGCATGGCAAGGACCGGGGCGACGAACGGACGATCTGGACCGATGCTCGGTGCCGCGCCGTCCGCCCGGCAGCCGATGGTGGCGGCCAACCCACGGCGATGGGTCCGATCCGTCACGCGCCACCTAGAATCGAACGCCAGCGGGTCGAGCATCGCTGCAAGCGGCGGCTCGAATGCAGCGGTTGATTGGAAGGGGCCGGTGGATCCATGATTGAACAGGCGACGCGCTCGGTCCTGAATGTCGGCGGAAACAGCAAGGCGATCCCGCTGCCGCCGCAATACGACGGCTTCGAGCACCTGCTGCTCGACATCGATCCGACCGGCGCGCCCGACGTCGTCTGCGACGCGCGCAACCTCGCGACGCTGGCCGCGACGAGCTTCGACGCGATCTACTGCTCCCACAACCTGGAGCACTATTTCGGTCACGAGGTCGGACGGGTCCTGGCGGGTTTCCTGCACGTGCTGAAGGACGGAGGTTTCGCCCACATTCGCGTCCCCGACATGCAGGAACTCATGCGCCAGACGATCGAGCGCGGGCTCGATATCGAGGACGTGCTGTACGAGTCCCCCGTCGGCCCGATCCGTGTGCTCGACGTGATCTATGGGCACGGGCCGCAGATCGCATCGAGCGGGCATGACTTCTTCGCGCACAAGACCGGCTTCACGCGCAAGTCCCTGCATGGGGCACTCGCCCGCGCCGGCTTTTCGGCCGTCTACAGCGGCACCGCGAACCTCGAGGTAACTGCGGTCGCCTTCAAGGGTCTGCCCGATCCCGAGGCACTGGCCCTGTTCAATTTGCAGCCGGCCTGACGGCCCGCCCGACGCACCGGGAACGACGGCCTGCTCGACGCGCCGTCTGAACACCGGCCTGCCCAACGCGCCGTCTGAACAACGACCTGCTCGACGCGTGGTCTTGACGACGGCCTGCTCGACGCACCGCCTGAACCCAGGGTGATGACGCGCGACCCGTCGCGCGGGTGCCGCGATGCGGCGTGATCCGGTTCAGCGAGCCCGCCGTCCAGCGTCTCCACTCGACCGTCCGTCCCGACGACAGCCGACGCGAGCAGGCGCAGGACCCCGCCGGGTTCACGATTGCAACCCCCTTCACGTCTCGGCCGAGCACGCTCGTTCGTCGGCCAGCCATGGCGGGGATCACGGTTGCAACAGAAGATCCGCGACCGGCTTCGACACCCGCATCCGCTTCGTCGATCGCCATAGCGGAAGGGTTCCGCCGGCACCGGGACCAAGCCTCAGCGCCAACGCGACATCGGAAATTCCATGCCCATTCTGCAGAACTTCACGACCGACGAAATCGCAGCGCTGACCACGGCGACGATCGCGAGCCTGCCGCTGACGGAAGTGGCCGCATTGACGTCGGTCCAGGCCCCGGCGCTGACGACCGCTCAGGTCCAGGCGTTCACCTCGGCGCAGATCCCGGCATTGACGACCGCGGCGGTCGCCGCGATGACCACGGCCGGCATCCAGGCCCTCACCACCGGCCAGGTCGCGGCGCTGACAGCGTCGCAGGTCGTTGCGCTGACGACCGCCCAGGTCGCCGCGATCGAGACGGCCGATGTGGTGGCGTTGACCACGGCTCAGGTCGCTGCACTGACAACGGGCCAGGTTGCTGCCCTCACCACGGCCCAAGTCGCCGCGATCGAGACGGCCGACGTGAAGGCCCTGACCACCGGCCAGGTCGCGTCGTTGACAACCGCGCAGGTGGCCGTCCTGACCACCGCCCAGGTCGCCGCGATCGAGACGGCCGACATCAAGGCCCTGACCACGGCGCAGGCCGCTGCCCTGACCACGGCCCAGGTGGCGGCCCTGATCACGGCCCAGGTCGCGGCGTTGGAAACGGATGATGTGAAGGCGCTGACCACGGCTCAGGTCGCTGCCCTGACCACGGCCCAGGTCGCTGCTCTGACCACGGCCCAGATCGCCGCTCTGGACACGGCCGATGTCGCCGCGATGACGACTGCCCAGGTCGCGGCGCTGACCACGGCCCAGGTTCCTGCTCTGACCACGGCGCAGGTCACTGCCCTGACCACGGCCCAGGTTGCCGCAATGGAAGCGGCCGATGTGATGGCGCTGACCACGGCGCAGATCGCCACGCTGACCACGGCCCAGCTCGCTGCGATGACCACCGCTCAGGTTGCCGCGATCGAGACGGCCGATGTGAAGGCCCTGACCACCGCTCAGGTCGCGGCACTGACCACGGCCCAGATCGCCGCCCTGACCACGGCCCAGGTCGCTGCCCTGGAAACCGCCGACGTCGCCGCATTGACCACCGCGCAGGTCGTCGCCCTGACTACCGGTCAGGTCGCGGCGTTGACCACTGCCCAGGTCGCTGCGCTGACCACGGCACAGGTCGCCGCGATGGAGACGGCCGACGTCGCCGCCTTGACGACCGCCCAGATCCCCGCCCTGACCACCGCAGGGGTCGCCGCGCTGACCACCGCCCAGGCTGCCGCGATCGAGACGGCCGACGTGAGGGCACTGACGACCGCCCAGGTCGCCGCGATGACGACGGCGCAGGTCGCTGCCCTCACGACTGCCCAGGTCGCCGCGATGGAAGCGGCCGATGTGACGGCCCTGACCACGGCCCAGGTCGCCGCGCTGACCACGGCTCAGGTCGCCGCCATGACCTCGGCCCAGGTCGCGGCACTCGACACGGCCGACATCGCCGCGATGACCACGGCCCAGGTGGTCGCCCTGACCACGGCGC
>JBEVJQ010000220.1:0-4662 GCA_040510055.1 Burkholderiaceae bacterium
GTATCCGCGCTACGTCAGCCGGACGAGCGGCCAGCCGTGCACGGCAGAGCAGGCGCTCGACGAACTGATCGCCTGGCGCCGGGACGACGATGGGCAGGTGCGCTGGTGGCAACAATTGCTCAAGCCCGTGCTCCATCATGACTGAGCTTCGCTCCGAGCCATCGCCGATTCGCTGCGAGCCGTCATTGATTCGGCTCGAGCCGTCGCCGATTCAACTCGAGCCATCGCCGACTCGCTTCGAGCCATCGCCGATTCGCGCCGAGCCGACGCCTCTCAGCCTCCCCGACGCCCCCCGCGGGATGGTCGATCGCGGCCTGAGCGGCTTCCGTGGCCGGCGCGTGCTGATGCTCCAGGGTCCGATCGGTCCGTTCTTCTCGCGGCTGGGGACCGACCTGCGCGAGCACGGCGCGGCCGTCGTCAAGGTCAACTTCAACGGCGGCGACCGGTTGTTCACCGCCCGCCGCGCGTTCGAAGCGGTGGTCGACTATCGTGGCAAGCCATCGGAGTGGCCTGCAGCCTTCGAGAAGCTGGTCCGGGAATACGAGGTCGATACGATCCTTCTGTTCGGTGACTGCCGTCCGGTCCACGTCCCGGCGATCGCCGCGGCCAAGCGGCTTGGGCTCGAGATCGGGGCGTTCGAAGAGGGCTACCTGCGTCCTGACTACATCACCATCGAGCGCGATGGCGTCAATCACCACTCGCTGCTGCCCAAGGATCCGGCGTTCTATCGCCGGATCGTCGTGGCGGAGCCGCCGCGCACCGCGCCGATCGGCAGCACGTTCGGCGCCGCGTTGCGCTGGGGAGTCCTCTATTACTGCGCCGCCTCGATGGGCTGGCTCCGCTATCGTCATCACGTCCATCACCGACCGCTCGGCTGGCGTGAATGCCGGCACTGGATCCGGTCGGGCTGGCGCAAGGCGCGCTACCGGATCGCCGAGCGCGGCATCGGGCAAAGGCTGCTCGGGCCCGACCCGGTGCCGTTCTTCCTCGTTGCGCTGCAGACCAATGGCGATGCCCAGGTCAGGGTTCATTCGCGGTTCCAGACGATCGAGCGCTTCATCGAGCACGTGATCCGCGACTTCGCGGCCGCTGCGCCGGCCGACGTCCATCTCGTCCTAAAGCATCATCCGCTAGACCGCGGGTTCTCCGACCATCGTCGCCTGATCGGCGACCTGGCGCGCGAACTCCAGCTGGTCGAGCGCTGCCACTACATCCACGACCACCACCTGCCGACGCTGATTCGCAACTCGCTGGGGGTGGTGACGATCAACAGCACCGTAGGCCTGAGTGCCGTGGGCGAAGGTATGCCGGTCGCGGTTTGCGGCAACGCGATCTACGACATCCCCGGCCTGACTTTCCAGGGGCCGCTGGCCGCATTCTGGAAGGGCGCCGGGCAACATCGTCCCGACTTCTCCTTGTGGCGGGCGTTTCGCAACGTGCTGATCACCAGCACCCAGTTCAACGGCAGCTTCTACAAGCGGCTGCCCCAGGCGATGAACGCCAGCGGCGTGTTCTGGGACAAGCGCCACCAGGCCCGGCACGATGGCGAGCGGCCGACGTCGGCGGCCAGCCTGCGACCGATGTTCCCGGCCCGGTTCTCGGAGTCTCCCGGTAGAACTCCGGACGCTGTCGCCCATGCGCAAGCCTCCTCCGACCGCGGGACCGATCGGACCGAGGCGCGTGCCCTCGACGACAGGACCGATCGGCTCGAGGCGCGTGCCCTCGACGACAGGACCGATCGGCTCGAGGCGCTAGCCGCCGAAGACCGTACCGACTAGGCCGAGGCCTGACGAGCCTGCGGGCGGCGCACCGCTCCCGTCGGGCTGACTCCCCGCCTGTCGGCGCCACTGCCACCCGAGGCACCGGTCCGCGCTCGCGCGCCCGGGACGCTGGCGAAGGCGAAACCGGCGTCCGGTTCCTCGTATGATTTGTCGGATCATCCAAGGAGCCTGCAGATGCCTGCTTCCCGAATCCCGCGCCACGCCCGGTCGTCATTCCGTCGCGCGGCCATGGCGGCTTCGATGCTGGCGGCCGTGTTCTGCCTGCTGCTCGCCGCGAGTCCCGTGGCCGAAGCCGCCAAGCGCGACAACTCGGTGCGCTTCGCCGCCGACCAGGCGCCGGAGAATATCGACCCGTACTTCAACAACGTCCGCGTCGGCGTCATCATCGGCCAGCAGGTCTGGGACACGCTGATCTATCGCGATCCCCGGACCCAGGAGTACAAGGGCCAGCTCGCCAGGGCCTGGAACTGGACCGACGACAAGACTCTCGAGGTCGAGCTGCGCGAAGGCATCAAGTTCCACAACGGTGAGGCGTTCGATGCCGACGATGTCGTCTACACGCTGAACTTTGTTGCCAGGCCGGAGAGCGGCGTCATCACCCAGACCAACGTCAACTGGATCGCCTCGGCCGAGAAGGTCGGACCGCTGAAGGTCCGGATCAGGACGAAGAACCCGTTTCCGGCGGCGATCGAGTATCTGGCAGGGCCGATCGTGATTCATCCGAACGAGTACTACGAGAAGGCCGGCCCGAAGGGGATGAACACCGCGGCGGTGGGATCCGGACCCTTCCGCGTCGTCGAGCATTCGCCGGGCAAGTACCTGCGGATGGAGCGCAACAAGGACTATTTCAAGGACTCGCCGAAGCCGCAGCCGAGGATCGACAAGCTCGAGATCCGCTTCATCCCCGATCGCCAGACCCAGGCGGCCGAGGTATTGTCCGGCGGCCTCGACCTGATCATGGGCACGCCCAACGACCAGGCCGAGCAGATGAAGTCGGTGCCGAACCTGCAGGTCAAGAGCGGCGAGACGATGCGGATCGTGTTCGTCAACTTCAACACGCGCGAGGAGACGCCGCTGCCGGCGCTGCGCGACGTCCGCGTCCGCCAGGCGATCGCGTTGGCGATCGATCGACCGACGATGGTCAAGGCCCTGGTCGGCGAGGGCGGCCGGGTGCTGAACGTCATCTGCTATCCGTCGCAGTTCGGCTGCTCCGATGCCGGCGTGCCGACGTTCAAGTACGACGTCGCCAGGGCCAAGGCCCTGATGGCTGAGGCCGGCCATCCGAACGGCTTCGACGTCGACCTGTATGCCTACCGCGAGCGCGAGCAGAGCGAGGCGCTGGTCAACTACCTGCGCGCCATCGGCATCCGCGCCAACCTGCGCTTCATGCAATACGCGGCGATGCGCGAACAGGTGCGCGCGAACAAGGCGGCACTGACCCACCAGACCTGGGGGTCGTTCTCGGTCAACGACGTCTCGGCCTCGACGCCGTACTACTTCAAGTTCGGCCCCGACGACATCAACCGCGACCCGGCGGTTCGGGACCTGCTGCAGAAGGGCGACTCGGTGGTGGACCCGGCCGAGCGCAAGGCGGCCTACGCGGGGGCACTGAAGATGATCCAGGAGAAGTTCCTCGCCGTCCCGCTCTACGCGCTGGTCAGCCACTACGTCGCCGACAAGGGGCTGCAGTTCGAGACCTATCCCGACGAGATGCCCCGGTTCTGGGAGATGCGCTGGCAGTAAGGCTCCGGCCCTGCCGTCATGGCGCGCTACGTGCTCCAGCGACTCGTGGTCGCGGTCGTGGTCGCGATCACGGTCTCGGTGCTGAGTTTCGCCCTGTTGCGGCTGTCGGGCGATCCGGCGCTGGCCCTGGCCGGCGAGGGTGCGGGCGCGGCCGACATCGAACAGGTCCGCCGGGCCCATGGCCTCGACCGCCCGCTGCCGGTCCAGTACGGCCAGTGGCTTGCCCGCAGCCTCGGGGGCGACCTGGGCGAGTCGCTCTACTTCAAGCAGCCGGTGTCGTCGCTGCTGTTCCAGAAGGTGCCGACCACCGTGATCCTCGGCGTCGCCTCGCTCGCCTTCGCACTGCTGCTGTCGATCCCGCTGGGGGTGATCGCCGCGCTGCGGCCGAACAGCTGGGTCGACCGCCTGACGCTGACGCTGGCCGTGGCCGGGCAGGTGTTGCCGAACTTCTTCTTCGCGCTGCTGCTGATCATGATCTTCTCGATCACGCTGCGTTGGCTGCCGGTCTCGGGCACCGAGACCTGGCTCCATTTCGTGATGCCGACGGTCGCACTCGGCTACTACGTGGCGCCGCCGTTCATGCGCCTGGTCCGCGCCGGGATGATCGAGGTGCTGGAGGCCGACGACATCCGCACCGCGCGCGCCAAGGGCCTGCCGGCGAACAAGGTGATCTTCAAGCATGCGCTGCGCAACGCCGTGGTGCCGGTGGTGGCGCTGGCGGCGGTGCAGCTCGGCTTCCTGCTCGGCGGCTCGGTGGTGATCGAGACCATCTTCGCGCTGGACGGCCTGGGTTATCTCGCCTACCAGAGCATCACCTACAAGGACTTCCCGGTGATGCAGATCATCGTGCTGATGCTGTCGGTGATCTACGTGCTGCTGACGCTGGCCTCCGACATCGCCAACGCCTGGCTCGATCCGCGCATCCGGGTAGCCTGAGTCATGGCCTCCAAAGCACTGCGCCTGTGGCGCAACAAGGCGCTGTTCGCCGGCTCGGCCATCCTGCTGCTGATCGTGGTGCTGGCGGTATTCGCCGGCTGGCTCTCGCCGCATGATCCCTATGTGCAGGACCTGGCCAACCGCACCGTGCCGCCGGTGTGGGACGAGAAGGGCAGCTGGCTCCATCCGCTGGGAACCGACC
>JBEVJQ010000221.1:0-12019 GCA_040510055.1 Burkholderiaceae bacterium
CGAAACAGGATCAGGTCCTCGCCGAGAACACGAACGCGCTGCGGCGTGTCACCGGCATCGGCCGAGGTGCCGATCGGATGCCAATAGCGGCGCAGCAGCTCGCCCATCGGGGTCCCGGCCGCGACTTCGGTCAGCACTGGATCGTGGACGCCGGGGCGCTTGCCGTAGGCGGTGCCGGTGTCGATCGCGGCGGCCGCCGTCGCGTTCGGGTTCGTTGCCGTATTCGTATTCGCACTGGGCGCCGTGTTCATTTCACTCGCTTCGGTGTCGGTCGGATATCGCCGACCACGGCCGGAGTCATTGCGCCGTGACCCCAGCGGCCCTGATCAGTTCGGCCACCCGGGGCAGATCGGACTGGTAGTTCGCTACGAATTCCTTCGGATCGTTGCCCAGCGGTTCGAAGCCGTACGCCGCGAGCTTGTCGCGGATCTCGGCTGAGGCGGTGATCTCGCGCAACGCATCGGTCCACTGCGTCGCGATCGCAGCCGGAAGATTCGCCGGCCCGTAGGCACCGATCCAGCTGTCGAGATCGAAGCCCCTGAAGCCCTGCTCGGTGAAGGTCGCGATCTCTGGCATCGTCGAGACCCGGCGCGTGCCGGTGATGCCGAGGACCTTGAGCTTGCCGGCCTGGGTCTGCGCCCGCGCTGTTGCCGGATTGGCCCAGGCGAAATCGAGCACGCCGCCGGCCATGTCGAGGTGCGCCGGCGCTTCGGCCTTGTACGGCACGTGAGTCAGGTTGAGGCCGGTCTGGCGCTTGAGCAGTTCGCCGAACAGGTGAGCCTGCGAGCCATTGCCCCAGGTGCCGTAGGTCAGTCCCGGGTGTCGACGGGCGAACGCGACGAACGACGCGAGATCGGAATAGGGCGCGTCAGCGCGGGCGACCAGCATCGGGCCGCCCGTAGCCAGCTGCGACATCGGCGTGAAGTCCTTCACCGGATCGTAGGGAAGCTTCGGCATCAGGATCGCGTTGTTGATGTGCGTCAGCGCCAGTGTGATCAGGATCGTGTAGCCGTCGGGCGCGGCCTTGGCCACCGTGTCGGCGGCCAGGATTCCGCTGGCCCCCGGGCGCGGCTCGACGATGACGGTCTGGCCCCATCGTTGCTGCAGCTTCTCCGCATAGAGCCGCGCGATGGCATCGATCGGGCCACCGGCGGTGCCGAACGGGACGATTCGGATGACGCGCGCCGGAAACGCCGCCGCCGGGCCTTGCGCGCAGGCACTACCGAAGCTCCAGCCAACGGTCAGCAGCGCCGAAAGTGCGACCGCCAGTTGCCGCCGCAGCCGACGCCTCGCGCTCGATGTTGACATCGATCTCCTCCTGCGGCGATCGGCCGACCTCATCGGCCGCCGCGGTATCCGCGCCCTCAGCTGCCAACGATACCGCGGCTCATCGTCCGAAGTTCGATTCTGCCCCGGGCGGGCGTCGTACGTCGCGACGATTCAGTGCCAGTCCTGCGACCGGCCCGTTCGCCGCTGTCGGCCGCTCAGCGCCGCCCTCCGACTGGCGCGCCGGCGTCGCCACCGAGGGCGGCAATGGCCAGCAAGGCCCAGCCGGCGAGCCATGCGGCGCCGCCGAACGGCGTCACCATGCCCAGCGCGCGCCAACCGGTCAGCGCCAACAGGTAGAGGCTGAAGCTGAACAGCACGATGCCCGCGACGAACAGTCCGGCGGACCAGGCCAACGGGCGCGGTCTCAGTCGCCCTTGGCCGAGGCCGCAGGCGACGAGCGCGAGGGCGTGGTACATCTGGTAGCGGGCGGCGGTCTCGAACACTGCGAGTGCCTCGGGGGCAAGCCGGGCGCGAAGCCCGTGGGCACCGAATGCACCGGCGGCGACTGCCAGCAACGCGAACAGGGCGCCGACGGCGAGGTAGCGGTGCGTCTGCCGAGGCTCCACTACGCTGCCGCGCGCCGTGCCGGTTCGGGCGTGCGTGCCAGAAAGGTCGCGAGCGCGGCACCGGTATGGGACCCGTGGCAACGGCCGACCTGCGCCGGCGTCCCCTCGGCGACGACGAGACCGCCATCGCTGCCGCCTTCGGGCCCGAGGTCGATGATCCAGTCGGCCTCGGACCAGATGTCGAGGTTGTGCTCGATCACGATCAGGGTGTTGCCGGCATCGACCAGCCGATGCAGCACCTCGATCAGCTTCTGGACGTCGGCCATGTGCAGCCCGACCGTCGGCTCGTCGAGGACGTAGAGCGTTCCGGCGCCGACCCCGGCCCGCCCGCCGCTCCGTGCCCTTGCCCTGGCGGCGTCCTTCGCGGTCCGCAACGGGTCGGCGATCTGGGTCAGTTCGCGGACCTTTGCCAGCTCCGTCACGAGCTTGATCCGCTGCGCTTCTCCGCCCGACAGGGTCGGGCTCTGCTGGCCCAGCGTCAGGTAGCCGAGGCCGACATCCTGCAGCAGTTTCAACGGATGGGCGATCGAGCGATAGGGCGCGAAGCATTCGAGCGCTTCGTCGACGCTCATCATCAGGACGTCGCCGATCGACCGCCCGTTGAGCCTGACCTGAAGCGTTTCGTGGTCGAAGCGCCGGCCGCCGCAGACGTCGCAATCGAGCTTGACGTCGGGCAGGAAATTCATCTCGATGGTGCGGATGCCCTGGCCCTCGCAGGCCTGGCAGCGACCGCCCGCGGTGTTGAACGAGAATCGCCCGGCATCGTAACCGCGGACCCGTGCCTCGCTGGTGTCGGCATAGAGCCGGCGGATCGAATCCCAGAAGCCGACATAGGTCGCCGGGCACGAGCGCGGCGTCTTGCCGATCGGAGTCTGGTCGACCTCGAGCACGCGGGCGATCGGTTCCCATCCCTCGAGCGCGGCGCAGTCGCGCGGCGCCGGCACCGTGCGCCGACCGACGCGATCGACCAGATTGCCGAGCAGGACGTCGCGGACGAACGTCGACTTGCCCGAACCGGAGACACCCGTGACCACGGTCAGTCGCCCCAGTGGGAAGCGGGCACTGGCGCGGCGCAGATTGTGCCGTGTCGCGCCCGCGAGCCGGATCGCCGGCGTGTCCTCCGTCACCGCGCGCGGCGGGTGCAACGGATGGACCAGCGGTGTCGCAAGGAAGCGTCCGGTGACGCTCGAACGATTGGCGCGCAGCGCCGCGCGATCGCCGGTTGCGATGATCTGCCCCCCGAGACGGCCGGCGCCGGGACCGATGTCGATCAGGTGGTCGGCGCGGGCGATGGTTTCCTCGTCGTGCTCGACGACCAGCAGGGTGTTGCCCTTGTCGCGCAGGTGCTCGAGCGTATCGAGCAGTACCTGGTTGTCGCGCGGATGCAGGCCGATGGTCGGTTCGTCGAGGACGTAGCAGACGCCCTGGAGGTTCGAGCCCAGTTGGCCGGCCAGGCGGATCCGTTGCGCCTCGCCGCCGGACAGCGTCGGCGCGGCACGATCGAGCGTCAGGTAGCCGAGGCCGACGTCGATCAGGAATCGCAACCGACCGCGAATCTCATCGACGACGTCGCGGCCGATCAGGGCATCACGTCCCGTCAATTCGAGCGCGTCGACCCAGGCGAGCGCCTCGCGAATCGACAGCGCCGTCAGCGCGGCTATCGACTGGTCACGGAGCCGGACATTGAGCGCGACCGGGTTGAGCCGGGCGCCGTCGCAGACCGGACAGGGCTGGTCGCCATACTGGACGCCGGCATCGGTCGCGCCCTCCATGCCGGGCGTGAGCGCGTCCCTGTCGATCCGGCCGATGACCTCGAAGCCGGCGCCGAGGCAGCCGGGGCACCAGCCGTGCTTGGAGTTGAACGAGAACAGCCGCGGGTCCGGCTCCGGATAGCTGGTGCCGCAGGCGGGGCAGGCACGATGGGTCGAGACGATCCGGCTGTCGACCCGTGCCTCGATGTCGTCCTCGAGCGGCGCCAGATCTTCGATCATCCGCGCCACGCCGCGGCCCGCGGCCAGCGTTTCGGCCAGGGCTGCGCGCAGTTGCGGCTCCGTCGCCGGGCCGACGACGAGATCGGCGATCGGCAGGTCGATGTCGTGCTCGACGTAGCGGTCGAGACGGGGAAAGCCCTGCGTCCGGACGAATCGGCCGTCGACGCGCAGGTGACTGTGACCCTTGCCTTTGGCCCAGCGGGCGAGTTCGGTGTAGATCCCCTTGCGGGCGACGACCAGCGGCGCAAGCAGCCCGATCCGACGTCCGCCGCAATCGGCGAGAAGGCGCGCGACGATCGTGTCGATCGACTGCGGCTCGATCGCCGTCCCGTCCTTCGGGCAGTGCTGGCGGCCCAGCTTCTGATAGAGCAGGCGCAGGAAGTGATAGATCTCGGTCAGCGTCGCCACCGTGCTCTTGCGGCCGCCGCGGCTCATCCGCTGCTCGATCGCCACCGTCGGTGGAATGCCGAAGATGCCGTCGACGTCGGGCCGCGCCGCCGGTTGGACGAATTGCCGGGCGTAGGCGTTCAGCGACTCGAGGTAGCGGCGCTGGCCCTCGCCGAAGATCACGTCGAACGCTAGCGTCGACTTGCCGCTGCCCGAGACGCCGGTGATGACCGTCAGCCGGTTGCGGGGGATCTCGACGTCGACATTCTTCAGGTTGTGCTCGCGGGCGCGGTGAACGAAGATCGCGTCGCGCGCCCGTTCGCGCAACGCCGTCTGCAGCGGCCTGCCGTCGGGCTCCGCGGCGTGCAGGCTCGTCGCACCCGCACTCGCGCCAGCGGCCGCACCGGCACTCGCGCCGGCCGTCGCACCAGAGTGCGGCTCCGACTGCAGGCCGGGACCGCCCGGGCGCAGTGCGGCGGCGCCGGGCAACGCGGCGGCGATCCCGCCGGCCGCGCCGAACCGGGCGCTGTCGTCGGCATATTGCCGGAGCGCGGCACCCGTTGCCGAGGCCGGGTCGGCCGCCAGCGCCCGCGGCGTCGCGCAGGCGACGACGCGGCCGCCGGCCTCGCCACCGCCGGGACCGAGGTCGATGACCCAGTCGGCCGCCCGGATCACGTCGAGATGATGCTCGATCACCAGCAGCGAGTGCCCGGCATCCTGCAATCGTCGCAGGGCGCGCAGCAGGCGGGCAACGTCGTCGAAGTGCAGGCCGGTGGTCGGCTCGTCGAACAGGAACAGCGTCCCGCACCGCGCCCGTCCGTTGCCGCCGCTTCGCCTGCCGTTGCCGTTGGCGCCGTTGCTGCCGTTGCTTCGGCCGCTTCCCGCGCCGATCTTCCCGCCGTCCTTGCCGACCGCATCGGCCAGGAACGCCGCGAGCTTCAGTCGCTGGGCCTCACCGCCGGAAAGGGTCGGGACCGGTTGCCCGAGCTTGAGGTAGTCGAGGCCTACTTCGGCCAGCGGCGCCAGCCGGGTGACGATCTCGCGATCGTCGGCGAAATACGCGAGCGCCGCGGCGACGGTGAGGTCGAGCACGTCGGCGATCGACGGTCCGACCGCGTCGCCGGCAGCAGCGTCGTCGGCCACCAGACCGTCGGCCGCGCGACTGCTGGCGTCGTCGGCTGCCGCCCCGCGCCGGTCGAGCCGGACCTCGAGGACGTCGGCGCGGAACCGCTTGCCGTCGCAATCGGGGCAGCGCAGGTAGACGTCGGACAGGAACTGCATCTCGACGTGTTCGAAGCCGTTGCCGCCGCAGGTCGGGCAGCGGCCGTTGCCGGCATTGAAGCTGAACGTGGCTGCCGTGTAGCCGCGTTCGCGCGCCGTGGCCGTGGCAGCGAAGCGCTTGCGGATGCCGTCGAAGGCGCCGACGTAGCTGGCCGGGTTGCTGCGCGCGCTCTTGCCGATCGGCGACTGGTCGACCATCACCACGTCGTCCAGCCAGTCGTGGCCGAGCAGACGATCGAACGCGCCAGCGCCCTCGGCGGGCTTGCCGAACGCCTTCGACAATCCCGGCAGCAAGACGTCCTGCATCAATGTCGACTTGCCGCTGCCCGAGACACCCGTCAGACAGACGAAGCGTCCGAGCGGGATCTCGACGCTGAGGTCGTGCAGATTGTTGACCCGCGCGCCCTGGACCACGAGCCGGGGCGTTGCGGGCTCGACTGCCCGCGGCGCGATCGACGAGACCGCCTTGCGACCGGCCAGGTAGTCGGCCGTCAGCGTTTTCGAGCCGACGATGGCCGACGCCGGCCCGTCGTAGACGATCCGGCCACCGCGCTCGCCGGGCTCGGGGCCCATGTCGATGATCCGATCGGCGGCGAACATCACCTGCGGATCGTGTTCGACGACGACCAGTGAGTTACCGGCGTCGCGCAGCCGCTGCATGACGCCGATGATCCGGGCCATGTCCTGCGGATGGAGGCCGATCGACGGCTCGTCGAGGACGAACAGGGTATTGACCAGCGACGTGCCGAGCGCCGTGGTCAGGTTGATCCGCTGGACTTCGCCGCCGGAGAGCGTACGCGACTGGCGATCGAGGGTCAGGTACTGCAGGCCGACCTCGCCGAGATAGCCGAGCCGGGTACGCAGTTCGGTCAGCAGCAGCCCGGTCGCCTCGTCGACCGGCGCCGGCAGGTGCAGTTGGGCGAACAGCGGCCGCAGCCTCTCGATCGGCAGCAGCATGACGTCGTGGATCGACAGGCCGGGCAGCGCGTCGAGTTGCTCGCGGCGCCATTCGACTCCATGCGGCATGAACCGTTCGCGCGCGAGCGGAGCGCCGCTGCCCAGCGCCGCGGCGGCATCGACGTCATTGCCGATCCGCCAGAGCAGTGCCTGGGGCCGCAGCCTGGCGCCGCCGCAGGCCGTGCACGGCGTGTACGACCGATACTTCGAGAGCAGCACCCGGATGTGCATCTTGTAGGCCTTGCTCTCGAGCCAGGCGAAGAACCGCCGGATCCCGTACCACTGGCGTCGCCAGTCGCCAGTCCAGTCGTCGCCACCGTCGATGACCCAGCGGCGGTCGCGCTCGGACAGTTCTGCCCACGGCGTCTCGAGGTCGACGCCAGCGCGATTGCCGTAGCGGACCAGTTCGGTCTGGCATTCGCGGAAGCTCGCCGTCTGCCACGGCTTGACGGCACCGTCGGAGAGTGCCTTGCGGGCATCGGGAATGACGAGGTCGAGGTCGACGCCGATGACGCGGCCGAAGCCGCGGCAGGTCTCGCACGCGCCCAGCGGTGAGTTGAACGAGAACAGGCTCGGGACCGGCTGCTCGTAGTCGATTCCGCAATCGGCGCACGAGAAACTGTCGGAGAAGCGCCAGACCGACTCCGCGGGCGGATCGGAACTCGCGTCGCGACCGTCGCCGTCACGATCGGTGGCCGGCGCACGGACGTGGACCGCCATCCGCCCCTGGCCGCGCTTCAGGGCCGCTTCGATCGCCTCGGCCAGGCGCTGGCTCTCGACGCTGCCGACACGAAACCGGTCGACGACGACGTCGAGGACGATCCCGGAATTGGTCTCGCGCCGTGAATGGATCCGGGTGTAGCCCTGCGCCAGCAGGAAGCCCGTGACCTCGTCCTCGGTAAAGTTGGTCGGGACCGCGGCCGCGAACGTGACCGTCAGCGGCGGATCGAACAGCATGGCCGCGCGATTGCGCAATGTGCGCCCGATGTCCTCGGCATGGTCGCGACGGACGGGCTGCGCGCAGCGGCGGCAATGCAGCGTGGCCGCGCGAGCGAACAGCAGCTTCAGGTGGTCGTTGATCTCGGTCATCGTCCCGACCGTCGAACGCGAGGTTCGCACCGGGTTGGTCTGGTCGATGGCGATGGCTGGTGGCACGCCGTCGATGCGGTCGACCTGCGGTCGATCCATCCGGTCGAGGAACTGGCGCGCATAGGCCGAGAAGGTCTCGACGTAGCGGCGCTGGCCCTCGGCATAGAGTGTGTCGAACACCAGCGACGACTTGCCGCTGCCGGAGACCCCGGTCACCACCACGAGTTCGCCGGTGGCGATGTCGAGGTCGAGATTCTTGAGGTTGTTCTGGCGCGCGCCGCGGATGCGGATCGGCGGATCGATCGAAGCGTTCATCGTGATGCGGGATGCCAAGAGGTGTGACCGGCGGCGCGACCAGCTGCCGCCCCTGATGGTAGTCGATGCCGCCCCGGGGCTGTATGCATATACAGGATTCGGGGCCGGCTGCCGTGTCCGCAGGCGCGCGGCGCCAGCCCTGATGCCGGGTACCATCGGCCGCTCCCCCAGCAGGCCGCGCACCGAGACCGATGAATCGCACAGACCCCCAGACCGCCAACATGGCGCTGTTCTGCGACTTCGAGAACGTGGCCCTCGGTGTCCGCGAAGCGCGTTACGACCAATTCGACATCAGCCGGATCCTCGAGCGCCTGTTACTCAAGGGCAGCATCGTGGTCAAGAAGGCGTATTGCGACTGGGAGCGCTACAAGGACTTCAAGGCGGGGATGCACCAGGCGTCGTTCGAGCTGATCGAGATTCCGCACCTGCGGATCTCGGGGAAGAACTCGGCCGACATCCGGATGGTGGTCGACGCACTGGACCTCTGCTACACCAAGGCGCACGTCGATTGCTTCGTGATCATCAGCGGGGATTCCGATTTTTCGCCGCTGGTCAGCAAGCTGCGCGAGAACAACAAGACGGTTATCGGCGTCGGGGTCAAGAACTCGACATCCGACCTGCTGATCAAGAACTGTGACGAGTTCATCTTCTACGACGACCTCGTCCAGGTGCCGAAGCGGCGCGCCGCTGCCCGCGGGCGGTCGGCCGGCCAGCCGGCAGTGGCGCCAATGGCCTCGGCGGCTGTACCCGGGACGGCGTCGGGCAACGCGCCCGCCAAGTCTCCCGCCAAGGCGCCGGCCAAGGTGGCGGCGAAGGCTCCCGGCAAGGCGCCGGCCAAGGCGGCCGGCGAGTCGCCGAAGTCCGGCACGGGGCGCAATGGAGGTGCCGGCGCCGGGCGCGCCCCGCCCGGCGAAGCCGTGCCGGAGGCAGCGCTGGAGGAAGCCGTCGGCTCGAGCGTCGACGGAGCCGACCCGTCGTCATCGAGCGCCGCCATGCAGCCCTTGCTGCTCGAAAACGAACCGACAGTCTCCGACGAGCGCGTGCAACGCGGGTTGGACCTGATCCGGGAGACGGTCGATGCGCTGGTCGCCGAACGCGGCGAGGACGAGCGGATCTGGGGATCGATGGTCAAGCAGACGCTCAAGCGCCGCAACCCCGGTTTCAACGAGACCTACTACGGCTTCCGGACCTTCAACAGGATGCTCGAGGAAGCACGCGACCGCCGCCTGATCGTGCTCGAGGAAGACGACAAGTCCGGCGGCTACATCGTCCGCGCGTTGTGAGGCTTTGTTAGGATCGTGCGCCTACCCAACGGAGCGACGGAAGTGACTGTCAACGGTCTGGAGCCTGTGCAAACCCCGGCCGCACCGGCGGCCATCGGCCCCTACAGCCAGGCCATCCGCGCCGGCGACCTGCTGTTCTGTTCCGGGCAGATCGCCCTCGACCCGAAGTCGGGCGAACTCGTCGAGGGTGGGTTCGAGGCCCAGGTCCACCGCGCGATCCAGAACATGAAGGCGGTGATCGAAGCCGCCGGCGGGTCGCTGTCGCGATGCGTGAAGCTGACCCTGTTCCTCACCGATCTCGGGCAGTTCCCCGCGGCCAACGAGATCATGAAGACCTACTTCGAGGCGCCGTACCCGGCGCGCTCGACGGTGGGCGTCGCTAGCCTGCCGCGCCAGGCCCAGTTCGAGATCGAGGCGGTCGTCTTGCTTGGCTGAAACGGCCGATCGGGTCGTTGCGTCCGATCGGATCGATCGGGCGTTCGCGCGACTGGGCCTACTGCGGCCCGAAGATCTGTTGCTCCACCTTCCGCTGCGCTACGAGGACGAGACGCGGCTCGACCCGATCGGCACGCTGCGCGATGGCCAGACGGCGCAGATCGAGGGCAAGGTCGTGCGCCGCGACCTGCGTCGTCACGGCCGCCGGATGCTGACCGTGGTCGTTGCCGACGACAGCGGCGAAGCGACCTTGCGCTTCCTCCATTTCCGCGATCCGCAGGCGGCGCAGTTCGCCACCGGCAACCGCGTGCGGGCGATCGGCGACGTGCGCCGCGGGTTGGTCGGCGCCGAGATGGTTCACCCGCGCTACCGGCTGGTCCGCGACGGCACGCCGCTGCCCGATCGGCTGACACCGGTCTACCCGACGGCGGCCGGGATCGCGCAATACAAGCTGCGGGCGGCGGTGCTCGATGCGCTCGCCCGGCTGCGCTGGTCCGACACCGTGCCGCCCGACCTGCTGGCCGATGTCGGGCTCGCGGAGCTCCCTGCGATGGCGGCCGCGCTCGACCGGATCCATCGACCGGAGCGCGCCGACGACCCGCTGCTCGAACCCGCGTGGCGCCGCGTCCGCTTCGAGGAACTGCTGGCCCAGCAACTGTCGCTGCGACGCAGCCGCCGCGTCCGCGCGACCCAGGTCGCCCATCCACTGCCCGACGGAGCGCGCGCCGAGAGCCTGGTCAAGGCGCTGCCGTTCCGACTGACGGCCGCCCAGCGCCGCGTCTGGAAGGAAATCCGCGACGACCTCGGACGATCGCAGCCGATGAACCGGTTGCTCCAGGGCGATGTCGGCAGCGGCAAGACCGTGGTCGCAGCCCTGGCCGCGTTGCAGGCCGTCGGATCCGGTCGCCAGGCGGCGCTGATGGCGCCGACCGAGATCCTCGCCCGCCAGCACCTCGACAAGCTCGCACCGTGGCTCGAACCGACCGGGGTGCGGATCGGCTGGCTGGTCGGCGCGCTGACGCCAGCGTCCAAGCGCAAGGCGCGCGCCACCATCGCCGCCGGCGAAGTCGATTTCGTCGTCGGCACCCACGCGCTGATCGAGGACGCGGTCGTCTTCGACCGCCTGGCGTTGGCGATCGTGGACGAGCAGCATCGGTTCGGCGTCGCCCAGCGGCTGGCGTTGCGCAGCCGGGGCGACGGAACGCTCGCCCACCAGCTGATGATGAGCGCGACACCGATCCCGCGGACGTTGGCGATGACGGCGTATGCCGACCTCGACGTTTCGGTGATCGACGAACTGCCGCCGGGACGCCAGCCGGTGCGCACGCGGCTGGTCCTCGATGACCGCCGCGACGAGGTCGTCGACCGAGTCCGGACGCTGGCGGCCGACGGTGGCCAGGCGTACTGGATCTGTCCGCTGGTCGAGGAGTCCGAGACTTTGGACCTGCAGAACGCCGTGGCGACCTTCGAGCAGTTGCAGGGGGCGCTGGCCGGGCTGCGCGTGGCGCTGATCCACGGCCGCCAGCCGGCCGACGAGAAGAGCGCGACCATGGCCGCCTTCGGCGCCGGCGAGATCGATCTGCTGGTCGCGACCACCGTGATCGAGGTCGGCGTCGACGTCCCGAACGCCACTCTGATGGTGATCGAGCACGCCGATCGCTTCGGCTTGTCGCAGTTGCACCAGTTGCGCGGTCGTGTCGGCCGCGGCGCCGGCAGCAGCACCTGCGTGCTGCTCTATCGCAAGCCGGTCAGCCCTACGGCCGCCGAGCGGCTGAAGACCCTCTACGATACCGACGACGGGTTCGAGATCGCGCGCCGCGACCTCAAGCTCCGCGGGCCCGGCGAATTCCTCGGCGCGCGCCAGTCGGGCGCGCTGATGCTGCGGTTCGCCGACCTCGAGCGCGACGTCGACCTGATCGAGGCGGCGCGCGCAACGGCCGACGCGATGCTCACCTCGCATCCGGAAGCGGTGCGCGAGCACCTGCGGCGCTGGCTCGGCGCCGACGAGGCGTTTCTCGCGGCCTGAACGCCCGGGATCCAGCGTTCCTGCGGCTACGGCAGGAAGGCCGGCGGCAACCAGCGCAGCCCGATCGACAGGAAGCTTTCGCGTGTGTCGGTGCCGACCCGGTTGCCGATGGTCGAGTCGATCTGCAGCCGATCGGGGATTGCCCAGAACCGCAGGCCCAGTTGAAAGAGGGGGCGCTGCGTTCCCTCGCCGAAGACCTCGCCGACGAAAAAGGTCCGCTCGAGCAGCTTCACCTCCGTGCCGACGCCCCAGGTACCGCGCTGGCCATGAGTCACCTGGTCGTGGATCACACCGAGGTTGGTGTGGACGACCCAGCGATCGTCGCGCATCGAGACACTGAGCGGCAGATAGAGGTACCAG
>JBEVJQ010000222.1:0-4607 GCA_040510055.1 Burkholderiaceae bacterium
CGGGGCTGCTTCGCCGTGGTGAAGACGGCATAGTTCCAGTCTTCGTTGCGCAGCACCTCCGGGAACTCGTTTCCCCAGCCGGCGTCGCGCGCCATCGCGGTATAGAACAGCAGCTTGTCGGCGACGAAGAAGCCGTCGGACCCGGTCACCGGCTTGCCGTCGTCACCGAGCTTGGCCGAATGGACCTCGACCAGCATGACGGCACCGTCGGGAACGGTCTGTCCACCCTGGGCGGCGCGGATCGCGGTGGAGTTGGCGAAGTAGTGGCGAACCTGCCGCGTGGCCGGAAAGTTGATCGTGTGATAGCGGACGAAGGTATTCTGGTAGTCATCGGGGAACGTGACCCGGGACCGGGAGAGATTCGGGAGGAATTCCGACCGCGCCGTGCCCGAGGCGCCGGGCTGGGCTGCGAAGAAGGCGGCGACGTCGGCGATCTGCTGTGCGTTCAACTGGCCCGCGATCGCGTTCATCACCGGGTTCTTGCGCGAGCCGTCCTTCAGCGCCTTCAGCTGCGTTTCGAGGTAGACCGCCTTCTGCCCCGCGAGATTGGGGATGGTGTCGCTGACACTGACGCCCATGGCACCGTGGCAGGCGGCGCAGACATTCTGCACGGTCATCTTGCCGGCCTCCGGATCGGCGGCAAGTACCGTGGGAGCAAGCCACGCGGCAGCCGCCACGAGGCAGGCGCCGGACACGGCGGACGGCGGAAACGGCAACGATCCCGGCAACCCAGCTTTCGGTCGTCTCATCTCGGTCCTCCTCTCGTTGATGGAGCAGCCTGCAACACCTTCGAGCTGCGACTCGACGCCTTCGCCTGGTCGCCGATCGATTATGCTCCGCGTCTGAACCGTTCGGCAGGCTGCCGCCACGCACCGGCGGTACCGCCGAGGGGGTGCAAGATCAGGAGTCACCATGGCGCACTCTATCGGCGGCCGTCCGGCCGCCGCGAACGCCGAGCCGGTCGAAGTGGCATCGGACCTGGCGCTCGACATCGCCGGCATCGTCGCCCAATTGCGGAGTTCGCGCGAGCGCTGGCGCGACTCGCAGGGTCGGTCGCGCGAGATCGGCGGTCGCGAACTGCCATCGCTCGAGGCACTGGCGTCGATCATCGATTGCCTGCGCGGAGCGTTGTTCCCGATGCGGCTGGGGCCGCCGAACCTGCGCCAGGAAACCGAGGACTACTACGTCGGGCACACCCTGGACAAGGCGCTCAGCGCGCTCCTGGTGCAGGTCCGGCTCGAGTTGCGCTACCGGGCAAAGCACGAGGGACAGGGCCGGGGTGAAGGTGCCGTTGCCGGCTCCGCATCGACAACCGGTGCGGCCCTGGCACCGCCCTCGATCGCCGACGATGCCCGTGCGCTCGAGATCGTCCGCGCCTTCGGCGCGACGTTGTCCGGCATCCGCGACCTGCTCGACACCGACGTGACGGCCGCGTTCGAGGGCGATCCGGCGGCTCGCAGCGTCGATGAGGTGCTGCTCTGCTACCCCGGTGTCCACGCGATGATCCATCACCGGATCGCCCATGCGCTCTACCGGCTCGGGGTGCCGCTGCTCGCCCGGCTGGTGGCCGAGATCGCGCACGGCGACACCGGCATCGACATCCATCCGGGAGCGACCATCGGCCCCGGCTTCTTCATCGACCACGGGACCGGAATCGTGATCGGAGAGACAGCGCTGATCGGGCGCAACGTCCGGCTCTACCAACAGGTGACGCTCGGCGCCAAGCGCTTCGCCGTCGACGACGACGGCAAGTTGCGGAAGGGCGGGGACCGCCACCCCGTCGTCGAGGACGACGTCGTCGTGTATGCCGGCGCCACGATCCTCGGGCGCGTGACCATCGGGCGCGGCTCGTCGATCGGCGGCAATGTCTGGCTGACACGCAGCGTACCGCCGCACAGTCACATCACCCAGGCGCGGTCGCAGGAGGATCCTCGCGACGACGCGGTCGTGAGTTCCGATGCCTCGCGCTGACATCGCGACATCCAGGAAAGCGGACCCCGGGCCAACAGGATCGAGCCCATGCTGCTGATGATCGACAACTACGATTCCTTCACCTACAACCTCGTCCAGTACCTGGGCGAACTGGGTGAGGACGTCCGGACGGTGCGCAACGACCAGATCACCGTAGCGGAGATCGCCGGATTGGCGCCGACGCGGATCGTGTTCTCGCCCGGTCCCTGCGCGCCGGATGCGGCCGGCATCACGCTGGCCGCGATCGAGGCGTTCGCCGGACGGGTACCGCTGCTCGGCGTCTGCCTCGGTCACCAGGCGATCGGGCAGGCGTTCGGCGGACGAGTCATCAAGGCCCGCCGCGTGATGCACGGCAAGACCGACCGGGTCGCACACACGGGTGCCGGCATCTTCACCGGGCTGCCGGATGGTTTCCAGGTCGTTCGTTACCATTCACTGGCCGTCGACGAGGAGTCGCTGCCGTCGTGCCTGGCGATCACCGCCCGGACGCCGGACGGCGAGATCATGGGACTGCAGCACCGCGAGTTCGCGGTCCACGGCGTCCAGTTCCACCCGGAGTCGCTCGAGAGCGAGCATGGCCATGCCATGCTGAGAAATTTCCTGACGCTCTAGGCGTCCTGTTCCCACGACCCAGCGGCAGCCGGCGCACCGTGGCGACCACCGCCTCCCGAAGCAGTCTGGCCGGAGTCCATATGGCGATCACCCCGCAAGAAGCCCTGCAGCGAACGATCGAGCATCGCGAGATCTTCCACGACGAGATGCTGACGCTGATGCGGCTGATCATGTCGGGCGAGATGTCGCCGGTGATGGCCTCGGCGATCATCACCGGCCTGCGCGTGAAAAAGGAGTCGATCGGCGAAGTCGCCGCCGCGGCCACCGTCATGCGCGAATTTGCCAACAAGGTCGACTGTCCCAGGGGTCCGCACTTCGTCGACATCGTCGGCACCGGAGGTGACGGGTCGCACACATTCAACATCTCCACGGCCGCGACCTTCGTTGCCGCGGCCGCCGGCGCAACCGTCGCCAAGCACGGCAATCGCGGCGTGTCGTCGAAATCCGGTGCAGCGGACGTCCTGGAATCGCTCGGCGCAAACATTATGCTGACCTCTGCGCAAGTGGCCGCCTGCATCGCCGAGACCGGGATCGGCTTCATGTTCGCGCCCAATCACCACCCGGCGATGAAGAACGTCGCGCCGATCCGCAAGGAACTGGGTGTGCGGACGATCTTCAACATCCTCGGTCCACTGACCAATCCGGCCGGTGCGCCCAACACCCTGATGGGCGTGTTCCATCCGGACCTGGTCGGAATCCAGGTCCGGGTGATGCAGCGGCTCGGAGCCAACCACGTCCTCGTGGTCTACGGCAACGACGGGATGGACGAGGTCTCGCTCGGTGCCTCGACGATGGTCGGCGAACTGAAGAACGGCGAGATCACCGAGTACGAGATCCACCCCGAGGACTTCGGCATGGCGATGATGTCGAACCGCGGCCTGAAGGTCACCGATGCTGCCGAATCGCGGGCCATGGTGCTCGAGGCCTTGGATAACGTCGAGGGCACGCCGCGCGAGATCGTGATCCTGAACGCCGGTGCCGCACTCTATGCGGCCGACATCGCGGAGTCGATCGGCGACGGAATCGCCCGCGCCCGCGAAGCCATCTCCAGTGGCGCAGCGCGGCAGAAGGTCGACCAGTTCGTCGCCGCCACGCGCAGGATCGCCGGCTGACAGCCGGGCGGATCGGCATGGCCGTGGCCACGGTTCTCGAACGGATCCTGGCGGTCAAGCGTACCGAGGTCGCCGCTGGTCGCATCGCCTGCAGCGAAGCGGCGATGGCCGATCGGGCGCGCGAGCGGCGCAGCGTCGACCCGCCGCGCGGTTTCGCCCGGGCGCTGCGCCAACGGCTCGACGCGATCGCGGTCGATCCGTCGCATCCGCCGCGCTCGGCCGTCATCGCCGAGATCAAGCGGGCGAGTCCCAGCCAGGGCGTGATCCGCGATCCGTTCGATCCGGCCGCGATCGCTTCGTCGTATGCCACTGCCGGGGCGACCTGCCTGTCGGTGCTGACCGATCGCCAGTTCTTCCAGGGCGACAACGGTTACCTGGGCGCCGCGCGAGCGGCCGCTGCCCTTCCCGTACTGCGCAAGGACTTCACGATCGACCCCTGGCAGGTGCTGGAGGCGGCAGCCATCGGGGCCGACTGCATCCTGCTGATCGTCGCCGCGCTCGACGATCGCGCGCTCGCCGAACTCGAGGCGTGCGCCCTCGATTGCGGCCTCGACGTCCTGGTCGAGGCCCACGACCACGAGGAACTGGACCGCGCACTGCGGCTGCGGACGCCGCTCATCGGGATCAACAATCGCAACCTCCACGACTTCAGGGTCGATCTCGGTACGACGCTGACGCTGGCTCGCGAGGTGGCGCGGCGCGAAGGTGACCGGTCGCCCCCGCCGATCGTCGTCAGCGAAAGCGGCATTCATACGCCGGCCGACGTCGGGCGGCTCCGCGCCGAGCGCCTCCACTGTTACCTGATCGGCGAGGCGTTCATGCGGGCGCCGGACCCCGGCCAGGCGCTTGCCGCGCTGATTGCCTGAGCGGATCGCGGCCCTGGCGGTCCACGGCGGCCGTTCGATCGACGGC
>JBEVJQ010000223.1:0-4511 GCA_040510055.1 Burkholderiaceae bacterium
CGTTGGTCATCCGGCTGACGTCGCCGCGCTGCCACTTCCAGCCCATCGCCAGCAGGTCGTTGGCATCCATCGGCGCGAAATACCCTGCCATGAACTCGTCGACGAACGTCCGCATGTCGGCGAAGCCCAGCGCGCGGTGCCGTCCTTCCTTGAAGAACTCGGTGCTCCAGCCCATTACGGTCCAGAGCTTGGCCTGGCGCTTGAGCCCGGCGGCGACGTCGCTCGACTGCGCATAGCGGCCGCCGTCCCAGCCTGGATCGGAGGTCAACGCCTCGTTCAGCGTCTCGGTGAAGATGAAGTCGTGCTCGGTGTTCTTCGCCGTACCCGCGATCGGCGCGGCGCGCTTGACCATGTCCGGGTAGCGGACGGCCCACTCGTAGGTCTGCTGCGCGCCCATCGAGCCGCCGACGACGAGTGCCAGGCTCGACAGCCCATAGGTCTTCGTCACCAGCCGATGCTGGGCGCGGACGTCGTCGCCGATCCGCACCTTAGGGAAGTTGGCCGGATCGTCGCTGCTGTGCGGCGACGTCGACAGCCCGTTGCCGATCTGGTTGCAGACGATGATGAAGTACTTGCGTGGATCGAGAGCATGGCCCTCGCCGATCAGCACCTGCTCGATGATCTTGTTGGTGCCCGAATACCAGGTCGGAACCAGGATCGCGTTGCCCTTGGCGGCGTCGAGCTTGCCGAACGTGGCCACGGCGAGCTTGCAGGCCTTTATCGTGCCGCCTTCCTCGAGTTCGAGGTCGCCGATGTTGATCAGTTCGTAGGGCCCGTGGCCGTCCTGGCCGTAGTAGGAATTGTCGATCATCGATGTCTCCTTGTTTCCGCGCGAGACCGGGCGAGGTCCGGAACGAACATCAGGCCGCCAGCCTGAATCCCTCGTAGCCACTGGCCGCCACCTCGTCGCACTTCTTGCGATAGCCGGCGATGCCTTCGGGTCCGAGGTACGGGAGGAAGGCCTTCGGCTTGCCCTCGATGTTGGCGCTCATGTACCACGAGTTGGCGCTGGGCAGCAGGGTCATGGCGACGATCTCGTTGACATGCTCCACCCAGGCATCCTGGGCCTCGGTCGTCGCCTCGATCGTCGCCAACCCGTTGCGGTTCAGGTGAGCGATGACGTCGGAGACCCACTCCACGTGCTGCTCGATCGCCACCGGCATATTCGTCAGCACCGATGGGCTCTGCGGTCCGGTGATCGTGAACAGGTTCGGGAAGCCGGCGACCGAGATCCCGAGATAGCTTCGCGGCCCTTCCTTCCAGACCTCGTCGAGCTTCTGACCGCCGCGGCCCCTGATGTTCAGCGACTTCAGCGGTCCGGTCATCGCATCGAAGCCGGTGGCGAAGACGATGATGTCGGCCGGGTACTCCTTGCCGCCGGCGCGGATGCCGTTCGGCGTGATCTCCTCGATCGGCCCGTCGGTCTTCGCGTCGACCAGCAGCACGTTGTCCTTGTTGAAGGTCTCGTAATAGTTGCTGTCGAGCGGCTGGCGCTTGGTGCCGTAGTAGTGGCCTTTCGGGATCAGCCGCTCGGCCACGGCCGGATCCTTGACCGTCCGGCGGATCTTGCGCTCGATATAGTCGGCGCAGAGCCGATTGGCCTCGGCGTTGAAGAACATGTCCTGGTAGTTGCCCAGCCAGAACGCGAAGCCGCCGCCGTCCCACATCCGATCGAATTCGCGCTCGCGCTCCTCTGCGGAAGCCTCGAGGGCGGATTTGGGGATGAAGTAGTGCTCCTGGCCGAAGAACGATTCGCGGGTGCGCTTGACGATGCCGTCGTAGTCGGCCTTGCGGGCCTTGACCACCTCGGGGTCGACGTGGCCGTTGCGGGCCGGGACGCAGTAGTTGGCCGTCCGCTGGAACACGGTCAGTTGCTTGGCCTGGTAGGCAATCTCGGGAATCGCCTGGACCGCCGTCGCGCCGGTGCCGACCACGGCCACGCGCTTGCCGGTGAAATCGACGCCGCTGTGCGGGAACCGGCTGGTGTGATACCACTTGCCCTTGAACGACTCGAGGCCCTTGAACCGCGGCAGGTTGGTCGTCGACAACGAGCCCACCGCGGCGATCAGATGGCGCGCCGTGACCGACTTTCCGTCATCGGTGGTCACCGTCCAAAGACCGGTGCTGTCGTCGAAACTCGCGCCGGTCACCGTGGTGTTGAACTGCATGTCGCGCTTCAGGTCGTGGCGCGCGGCGACGTGCTCGAGGTAACTCAGGATCTCGGGCTGCTCGGGGTAGCGCTCGCTCCACTGCCATTCCTGCAGCAACTGCTTGTCGAACGTGAAGCAGTAGATATAGCTGTCCGAGTCGCAGCGTGCGCCGGGATACCGGTTCCAGTACCACGTGCCACCGACCGTCTCGCCGGTCTCGAAGACGCGGACCTTGAGGCCGAGTTTGTCGCGCAGCGACTTCAGCATGTACAGGCCGGAGAATCCGGCGCCAATGATCACGGCATCGAGGTCGGCCAACGGCGAGGTCGGAGGCGGCTCGGTCGACCCGGCGGACCGGTCGATCGGCGCTGAGGCGTTCGAGGGCATGGCGTGTCTCCTTCGGTCGAGTCGTCTTAGCTAATGCCTGCCCCGGAGGAAGGACACTAGATGAAGGATGCACCAGGGCGGAGCCAGGACTCGTCGCCGAAGGATACTGAGAATCCCCGGTGATGTGTAGAGCCCGGTGGCCCGCGACGCCTCGAGAGGTGACGCTACGATCCGCGATTGCTGTCGGTCACGAGCGCCACGCCAACCGCGATTGCCGCGGCACGGAGTTCCTGGTCCAGCGTCGCGAGCGGAAGGCGCAGCCGTTGGGCGAGCTCGAGATCGGTCGCGTCGTAAAGGGTCAGTCGATGGTGCTCGGCCAACCGCGACGTGACTCCCCAAGCCTGCGCCGCGGATTCGACATCGATCTTGATCGGAAGCTCGCGGAGGAAACCTTCCAGGCGATGGCGCTGCGCAGCCTTCAGGCGCTTGCGCCAAACACCAGGCGAGGGCGACCGAACTATCGATGACCAGACTCAACGACGGCCCTCCTCGACCAGATCCTTCGTCAAGCCGTTCCCGGCTTGCCATGCCGAGCTACTCCGGCACGATGCCGATCCGCTTGACGACATCGGCCCAGCGCCGCCGCTCCTCCTTCAGGAACGCTTCGAACCCGGCGACCGTCATCCGCCGCTCCACCAGCGTACCCAGGCTCGCGAAGCGCTCGGCCGCCTCGGCGTCGCCGACCAACGCCTCGATGTCGCGGTTGATCTTGGCGATGACCTCGGCCGATGTTCCCGCCGGGGCGAACAGCCCGTTCCAGCCGGTGTATTCGTAGCCGGCGAAGGTCTCGGCCAGCGCCGGCACCTGCGCCATGCCGGGGAGCCGCTCGGCCGAGCTGACGGCGAGCGGCCGCAGCAGGCCGGCCCGGATCGAGGCCAGCAACGCCGCCTCCGGCAGGCTGATCAGCGGCACGCGGCCGCCGACGACGTCCTGGATCGCATCGGCGGCCTTGGTATAGGCCACGTGGTTCCATTTGACGCCGGCAAGCGACGCCACCGACTCGGCGAGCATCCCCGAAAACGTCTTCGGCCCCTCGGTTGCGATCGCCATCGAGCCCGGTGCCGCGCGCGCCTTGGCCAGGACGTCGGCAAGGGTTCCGGCATCGAGCCCGGCCCCGGCCGCGATGACGAACGGACTGCGGCCGATCAGACGGATCGGGGCGAAGTCCTTCTCGGCGTCGTAGGGCAGCGACTTGAACGTCAACGCGTTGGTGACGATCGCGGCCGTGGTCGCGTAGAACAGCGTGTAGCCGTCAGGCGCCGATCGCGCGGCGGCCTGGGCACCGATCACATTCTGACCGCCGGGGCGGTTGTCGACCACGACCGGCTGGGCCCAGGTCTTCGACACGCGCTCGGCCAGGTAGCGCGCGAGGATGTCGGGCCCGGCGCCGGCCGGCTGCGAGACGATCCAGCGGACCGGCCGCGAAGGCCACGACCCGGTGACCCCCGGCTGCGGCTGGGCGGCGACCGGACGGGCGATTGCGAATGCCAACGGCAGGGTCAGGACGCGCCGACGCCTCATGTCTGTCCTTGCATCTGCGATCTCCAATATCCGAGTTGTCGTTCGAGGTCGGCGGCCGAAGCCGCAACTCCCCAGACGTAGTGGTCCGGCCGCACGATCGCGCAGCGGCAATGGTTCGCCTCGAACCACCGGGCGACGACACCGTCGCATTCGATGAAGCCCGACGCACCGATCGGCACTGCCGTCAGCCGGTGGTCGAGCGATGGCGGCGGCATCAGGTCCGGCAGCGCATGCCCTGGGGGCGGCATCACATCCGGCCGGGCACGCCCTGGGGCCGGTGCGGATCCGGCACCTGCCGCGTAGACCAGGCGCCAACCGCGACCGGTCAGTACATCGAGTCGGTGCCGGTCGCCATCGCTTCGGATCCAGGGCTGCGGCATCGGCGTACCGACGGCCGGATGCTTCTCGGGCGACAGGCAGCCGACGCTGAGCGCCGGCTGCACGCTCTGCCTC
>JBEVJQ010000224.1:0-2743 GCA_040510055.1 Burkholderiaceae bacterium
GGTCTCGGCCAGATTGGCGGCGCGGCGATCGCCGCGCTGCTGATCGGGCTGGCGCGTTCGTTCGCGGTCTATCTGCTGCCCGAACTCGAGGTCCTGGTGCCGTACCTGATCATGATGATCGTGTTGCTGATCCGGCCGCAGGGGATGTTCGCCACGGCCCAGTCGCGCCGGGTCTGACGGGGAGTCGACGATGACCAACGATTCCCGGACTTCGGGCGCACCTGCCGGCACGGCCAAGGCCGGCGCCGCCGGGGCCGACGCCGCCGTAACCGCCGGCAGCCCAACCGCCGGCACCGACCTGTCCGTGGCCGACGCTGCGCCCGAGGCCACCATCGCCGCGCCACCGACCAGCGGCCGTACGTTCGCCCGCGCCGGGATCGGAACGGCGCTGGTGCTGGCGGTGCTGGCGGGCGCGCTGCCGTGGTTCCAGCCGTGGCTGAAGACGCCGCTGATCCTCGCCCTCTGCAACGGGCTGGCGGTACTAGGCGTGATCATCCTGATCCGGGCCGGGCAGGTCTCGTTCGGCAACGCGATGTTCAGCTGCGCCGCCGGCTACGCGGTCGCGTTCGCCGGTCGCTGGTGGCATCTCGACGGCGTGCTGATGATCGTCTTCGGGACGCTGGTGGCCACGGCCGCAGGCGCCGTCCTCGGTCTGTTCATGGTCCGCTATCGCGAGATCTTCTTCGGGATGCTGAACCTCGCGTTCTCGATGGTGCTGTTCTCGGTGCTGGGCAAGTTCGGCGCCGTGACCGGCGGTACCGATGGGCTGCGTTTCGACCGGCCGCGCATGGCCGGCATCGAGTTCGATCGCGACAGCTTCGAGACCTTGCTGCTCTACCTGGCGATCGCGCTGGCGCTCGGTTGCGGGTTCCTCGTCCACCGTTACTTCGGTTCGGTATCGGGCCAGGCGCTGGCTGCGATCAAGAGCAACGAGACCCGGCTCGAGTACCTCGGGATCTCGGCCAAGCGGGTGTTCTGGCACGGCTACGTCTGGAGCGCGGCACTCTGCGGTCTCGGCGGGACCCTGTTCGCGTTGGCCCAGGGGCTGGTCACGCCCGAGATGGGCTACTGGGTCCGATCCGGCGAGATCGTCTTCGTCGCGATCCTCGGTGGAGCCGCCTACCCGGTGGGCGCCTTCGTCGGTGCGTTCGTCTTCGAGTTCGTGAAGCTCTATGCGGCAGCGTTGCTGACCGGGACATGGCAGCTGGTACTGGGTGTGGTCCTGATCGCGATCATCTTCCTCGCGCCCGACGGGCTCTACGGACTGATCGCGCGGTTCCGTCGGAAACGGCGCGGGACGACCGAAACGGCGAGGCGCGAATGACGACCGGTGATGTCATCCTTCGGACTCGCGGCCTGTCGCTGTCGTTCGGCGGCGTGGTGGCTGCGGACGCCATCGACTTCGACCTGCGCGAAGGCGAACGGCTGGCTGTCGTCGGCCAGAACGGTGCCGGCAAGACCACGTTCATCAACATCTGCACCGGCTACCTCAAGCCCATGGCCGGGACCGTCTGGTTCGCCGGCCATGACATCACCGGCCGCTCGCCGCGCCATATCACGCGGCTCGGTGTCGGCCGATCGTTCCAGCTGCCGCAGATCTTCACCGAGCACTCGGTCCGCGAATGCCTGCTGATTGCCGCCTCGGCCACGGGCCGTCGCGGCCATCCGTTGACCGCGCTCGAGAATGCCGTCGATGCCGCCGACGTCGACGAGACACTGCGGCTGATCGGGCTCGCATCCCGTGCCGACGACCCGTCACGACTGCTGCCCGAGGGCCAGCGCAAGCTGCTCGACGTCGCCATGGCCCTGGTTCTTCGGCCACGACTGCTGATCATGGACGAGCCGACCAGCGGTGTCTCGAGTGACGAGAAGGACGGGTTGATGTCGACGTTGATGGCCGCGCTGACCGAGCGGCGCGTCACCAGCATCTTCGTCGAGCACGACATCGACATCGTCCGGCGCCACGCATCGCGGCTCGCCGCATGGATCGGCGGCAAGGTCGCCGCCGACGGTCCGCCGGAACAGGTGCTGCGCGACCCCGAAGTCGTGCGCAACGTACTGGGAGAGTGACGGCGATGATCGAACTGGACGCGGTCAGTGCGAGCATCGCCGGCATCTCGGTCCTGCGCGAGATCAGCACGACGATCGACGCCGGCGCCACGGCGGCCATCGTCGGTCGCAACGGCGCCGGCAAGACGACGATGCTGCGAGTGATCATGGGCATCGTCCCGCCGCGGTCCGGGACGGTCCGTTGCGCCGGCGACGACCTCGCCCGCGTCCCGGCGCATGGCCGGTCGCGGCTCGGCATCGGCTATGCGCCCGAGCAGCGGGTGCTGTTCCCGACCTTCACCGTCGAGGAGAACCTGCGTCTGCCGTGCGAGGTGCTCCGGCTCGCGCCGCGGGCGATCGTCGCCCGTCGCGACGAGGTAATCGACATCGTCCCCGAACTCAAGCCGATGCTCGCGCGTTCGGCCGCGGCGCTCTCCGGCGGCCAGGGCAAGATGGCGGCGTTGGGCCGGGCGCTGATGGTCGGGACCCGGGTGCTGTTGCTCGACGAACCGTTCCAGGGATTGGCCCCTGTCCTCGCCGGCCAGTACGTGCAGTCGCTGCAGCGCCTGCAGCAGGCGCGCCCGGGACTCGCGATCCTGATCACCGAATCGAACGGGCGGTTGCTGCGCGACGTGCCGACGATGACGCTCACGCTGGAGCGCGGAGCGTTGGCGGCCTGTCGGCAGGTGCTGAC
>JBEVJQ010000225.1:0-10964 GCA_040510055.1 Burkholderiaceae bacterium
GAAACCGGTGAGGTAGTGGAAGTGACTGTCGGCGCGATAGGGATAGTGCGCATCGCGGTTGCGAATCACTTCCGGTGCGGTGAACAGCACGGCGACTCCGCCGCCGAGCGCATTCATCCGGGCGGCCAGTTCCGCGCGGCGACCGCGGAAGTCCTGCCTGCGGAGGTTGCGACCGCCCGCTGCCGCGGCCGTCGGCCGGTCCTGTTGCCGGCTCGTCGCGGCTGGGCCCGAGCCGCCATTGCCGCTGCCGCCGCGACCCTGCCTGTCCATCGTCATCTCCCGTCTGTCACCCAATCGGTCGGTGGCGCCGGCCATCCGGCCGTCGATTCGAGCATCCGGTTCAGCTCGGACAGTCGCTGCGGTGTGCCGATGTCGAACCAGACGCCGCCGTGATACTCGCCGCCGGCGCGGCCGGCGCCAATCTCGCGGTCCAGGATCGGCCGCAACGGCATTTTCGTCCCCGGCGCGATGCCGCGAAACAGCGACGGACGGAACAGTCCGATGCCGCCGTAGGTCATCGCAGTTGCTCCGTGGGTCAACGACTTCGCGCCGCAGGCCACCGACGCCGACTTCGCCGCGACCGGCGACCGATCCGTCGCGGCGAGTCCGAGCCGGCCACCGTCGAGCTGGAAATCGCCACCACCATGATGAGTGGGATTGTCCACCATCATGCACCAGCACGTCAGGCGCGAAGCTGCCATCTGCAGGGCGATGGTTCGCGCCCGGCCGACATCGAAGTTGCAGAACACGTCGGCACTGACGAGGATGAACGGCGTGTCGTCGTCACCAGCAACGAGCAACGGCAGGGCGCGGGCGATCCCGCCGGCCGTTTCGAGCGCTGTACCTTCGGCCGAGTAGCGGATCCGCAGACCGAGTGATCCGCCATCGCCGAGGGTGGCCTCGATACGCTCGCCGAGCCAGGCGTGATTGATGACGACGTCATCGAAGCCCGCGGCCGCGAGCCGCTCGAGATGCCAGACGATCAGGGGCTTGCCGCCGGCTGCCAGCAGGGGCTTCGGTACGGTGTCGGTCAAGGGCCGCATCCGCTCGCCGCGGCCGGCCGCCAGGACCATGACGCGCAGGTTGCGCCGGGCACTTGCCATCAGGACGTCAGGCGTGGCTCGGCCGTACGGTCCTCGACCCGCTCGAGCAATGTCCGCAGCGGTGCCAGGACCGAATAGCGGCGCAGGACCGCGAGCGTGTAGTCGAGCACCCGTGGCAGATCGTCCAGATAGCGGCGCTTGCCGTCGCGATAGCAGAGACGGGCAAAGATCCCCAGCACCTTCAGGTGCCGCTGCAGCCCCATCCACTCGAAGTCGGTGTAGAACGACCCGAACTCGGCCGCGACCGGGAGCCCGCGCTTCTTCGCCTGCTCCCAGTAACGGATCGACGCATCGAGGATCCGCTCCTCGTCCCAGACGATGTAGGCATCCTTCAGCAGTGAGACGAGATCGTAGGTGATCGGGCCGTACACGGCGTCCTGGAAGTCGAGCACGCCGGGGTTGGCCGGCCCGTCGAGCACCATGAGGTTACGGCTGTGATAGTCGCGATGGACGTAGACCGTCGGTTGCGCCAGTGTCCGGTCGATGATCGCCTTGAACGCCGTGGCGATGATCTCGCGCTCGGTGCGGTCCGGCTCGATATCCTTGTGCCGTGCCAGGTACCAGTCGGGGAACAGCATCATCTCGCGCAGCAGCAGGGCGCGGTCGTACGGCGCGAAAACGCCGGGCCGGCTGGCCGACTGCAGCCGGATCAGCGCGGTGGTGGCGTCGGCATAGAGGCGCGGCGCGGTCTGCGCGTTCAGGACCGACAGGTAGGTGGTGTTGCCGAAGTCGCCCAGCAGCAGGAAGCCGGCGGCCAGGTCCTGGCGAACGATCCGGGGAACGTTGACGCCAGCCTCGGCCATGACCTGCTGCGCATGGACGAACGGTGCGCAGTCTTCCTTTTCCGGCGGCGCGTCCATCAGGATCAGGGTGGAGCCGTCGCGCGCGGCGATCCGGAAGTAACGCCGGAAGCTCGCATCGCTCGATGCCGGCGCCATCGTGTCCGGATCGAGGTCGAGGTCGGCAGCCTGGCGGGTCAGCCAGGCCAGGGCCTGGTCGCGACGCGGATCGGCAGCGGCGAGCGACGCGGCCGTGAGCGCCTCGGTTGCGGCGCTCATCACGGGGAAGGTCGGTGTCATCACACTTCCTATAATAGTGACTCGACACAAGCTCCCGCACGCAGGCCGACCTGCGGCACCTGCTCTCGGGCACCTGCCCTCGATATCCCAGCCACAGTGTCTGTTCCGTGCCGACGTCGCTCTTGGCAGCGTGGTCGCGACGTCCCGGTGGGCGTCGTGCGGCCGGACATGGGCACGATCGTCGTCTCCGAGGCGTTGGCCTCGATTGTCGCGACTATCGTCGCTGCCCTGGCGCCGCCGGTCGCGGCGCAGTCGCCGTCGGTACCGGTCGAACGCGGGGCAACCGGGGAGCAGTTCGACGCGCCGTCACGCGCTGACCGCCCGGTTCGACTCCGGCTCGACCCGCGGATCGCCCCCACCCGCCGCATGGAGCAAGGCACGCTTCCGACCCATGGACGGGCCGATCGGATGCGAACCAGCGGTCCGCAGGGCCAGACGACGACGGTGCTGGACGGCAATGCCGAACTCCGGCAGATCGGCACCCAGATCCGTGCCGACTCGATCCGGCTGCGCGAGGCCGACCAACAGGTCCAGGCCCGCGGCTCGGTGACCGTCGACCGGGCCGGCAACCGGATGACGGGTCCGTCGCTCGATCTCAAGCTCGACGCCGGTACCGGGGTGTTCGATCAGCCCACCTATCAACTGGCCGAAGAGGCCGGCCGCGGTCGCGCCGACCGGCTCGAGCTGCTCGGCGACGGTCGCTTCCGCCTCGACAACGCGATGTTCACCACCTGCCGCCCGGAAAGCGAGGACTGGCGGATCGAGGCCAGGCGACTCGACATCGACCAGAACGACAGCCAGGGGGTGGGGCGCACGGCCAGCCTCGTGTTCAAGGACGTACACCTGCCCAATATCCCGATCTTCTATTTCCCGCTGGGCGACGAGCGCAAGAGCGGATTCCTTAGCCCGACGTTCTCGGTGAACTCGCGCGCCGGTGCCGAGGTCGCGGTGCCGTACTACTTCAACCTCGCGCCGAACTACGATCTCACGTTGACCCCGATCGCGAGCCTGCGGCGCGGCCTGCAACTGGCCACCGATTTCCGCTACCTGTTCCAGCCGATGCGCGGCGAAGTGCACCACGAATGGGTCCCGCAGGACGCGCGGACCGGGCGCACCCGTTACTTCTATGCTGCCACCAACGCGATCACCGGTCTGGGCGGCTGGAATGGCGGCTGGAATATCAAGGGCGTCTCGGACGACACCTACTTCGTCGACTTCTCTCGGACCATCGTCGATGCGTCGGAGCGGTCGTTGCCGCGCGACATCTACCTGACGCGCGACATTGGCGGCTGGAACCTGCTCGGGCGGGTGACCAGCTACCAGAACATCCTCGATGCCCGGCTCGCGCCGCCGTACGAGAAGCTGCCGCAACTGCGGTTGTCGAACTTCATGGCCGACAGGGGCGGCTTCGACTTCGGCCTGCTCAACGACCTGACCTGGTTCAAGCGGCCGCTGGGCGGGGCGGCCGAGGGGCTGCGCGCCGTGGTCAATCCATCGGTCTCCTATCCGATGCGCGGTTCGTACTGGTTCGTCACGCCGCGGGCTTCGGTCAACTTGGCCAGCTACCAGCTGCAGTCCAATCCGGCCGGCCCCGAGGACCTCAGCCGGACGATCCCGACGTTCTCGCTCGATTCGGGGCTGATCATGGAGCGGCCGATACGCTGGCAAGGGCGCGAGATGACGCAGACGCTCGAGCCGCGGCTGTTCTACGTCCGGACACCGTTCCGCGACCAGAGCCAGTTTCCGGTGTTCGACAGCGTTGCCTCGGACTTCAATTTCGTCCAGCTGTTCAGCGAGAATCCGTACACTGGATACGACCGGATCGCCGATGTCAACCAGTTGACCGCGGCCCTGCTGTCGCGATACATCGACGGCCCGACCGGCATCGAGCGGCTGCGGCTGGCGATCGCCGAGCGCTTCTACTTCTCCGAGCAGCGCGTGACCCTTCCCGGCGTGCGTCCCCGGACCGACAATCGCTCCGACCTGCTGCTGGCGGCCTCAGCCGACCTCGGTAGCGGCCACGGCTTCGATACCGGCGTCCAGTATGCGATGCGCTCGAGCGAAGTGCCGCGCTATACCGCCGTCTATCGCTACTGGCCGCGCGAGCGGGACCGGCTGTTCAATTTCGGCATCTACTTCCAGACGGACGAGTACGCGCAGTGGAGCACGTCGTGGCAGTGGCCGATCACCCGGCGCTGGAATACCCTGGGCAAGATCAACTACTCGTTTCTCGCCCAGCGCAACGACCCGTCCACCGGCCGGACCGTGCCGGTCGAAAAGGGCCTCGTCGAGGGGGTTCTCGGCTTCGAGTACAAGGAGGACTGCTATACGACGCGATTCGTCGCGCAGCGTTTCGTCACTGCAGCGGGCCAGTACACCTCGGCGTTCTTCGTGCAGCTCGATCTGCGCGGGCTCGGGCGTATCGGTACCGACCCGTTTACCATACTGATTCGCAACATCCCGGGCTATCGGGTGCCCGACAACCGGGTGCAGATGTCGAACTTCTACGGCAATCCATGATCCGCCGACAGATTCCGCCTCCCCGCGTTTCAATGCTCGTCTGCTGCCGCAGCCGATCGCTTGTGCGCGCGCTCGCGCGGCTCGTGTCCGTGGCGGCGTTCGTGATCGCGGCCTTGGCCGCCGCGAGCCTCCCGGCGACATCGCGGGCGCAGCCGAATACCGGCGTCAATCCGGTGCCGCCGGCCCCGGGCTCTCCGTCCTCGCGCGACCCGGCGTCGGCGCCCGTGCCGGCGTCGAACCCGCCGGTCCTTCCGGCGCCGGCAGGATCCAGGCGGCCCGCGGACGGCGGCGCTGCGGGGCAGTGCGCCCCGGGCAGTTCGAGCTCGGCCGGCGCGACCGACGGCACGGCGGCACCGCTCGCCCCCGAAGCGGATCGGCCTGCCGGTGTGGCGCCGCCAGCGGATGCCTCGCGGCCAGCGGTTGTGTCGCAGCCGGCGGATGTCACGCGGCCGATCGATGCCTCCGATGGCGGACGGTTGCTCGATCGCGTGGTGGCCGTCGTCAACCAGGAAGCGGTGACCCAGAGCGAACTGACCACGCGGGTCGCGCTGATCACGCGCCAACTGCGCGAGCGCGGCCAGTTGCTGCCGCCGGCCGAGCAACTGGAGAAACAGGTGCTCGAGCAACTGATCATGGATCGGCTGCGTAGCCAGGCAGCAAAGGATGCCAGCATCCGTCCCAGCGAATCGGAGATCGATCGCGCCGTGGCCGAGATCGCCCAGCGCAGCAATGTCTCGCTGCAGACCATGCGCGAGCAGCTCGAACGGCAAGGGCTGAGTTTCACCGGCTACCGCGAGCAGGTCGCAGGCGAGATCATCACCGCGCGCCTGCGCGAGCGTGAGGCGCGCGACAAGGTCAGTGTTTCCGAGGCCGAGATCGATGCCTACCTCCTTCGCCGGGGTGCAATCGGCACGACCGAGTTCGAAGTCGGCCAGATCCTCATCAAGCTCGCCCCGGACGCCGATGCTTCCATCGTTCGCGACCGCACGGCGCGCGCCCAGGCGATCGCCGCGCGGGCTCGTGGCGAGGACTTCGAGGCTTTGGCGCGCGAAGTGTCCGAAGCACCCGATGCGCTCACTGGTTCGAACCTGGGCTGGCGGCCGGCCG
The DNA here is from genome assembly GCA_040510055.1 of Burkholderiaceae bacterium. GTDB lineage: Bacteria > Pseudomonadota > Gammaproteobacteria > Burkholderiales > Burkholderiaceae_E > Lautropia. Next base: position 5,810 of record JBEVJQ010000225.1, read on the forward strand.
ATCGACTGCCGCAACTGTTCGTCGATGCCGTGACGCCGTTGCAACCGGGGGCGATCGGCGAACCGATCCGCAGTCCGGCGGGCCTGCATGTGCTCAAGCTGATCGGCAAACGACAGGGCGGCATCGCCGCGGAATCCGGTCAGACCCACGTCCGCCACATCCTCCTGACTCCGAACAACGCCGCCGACCTGGCCGACGCCAACCGGCGCCTGGTCGAGTTTCGCCGTCGGATCGTTGCGGGTGAGTCGTTCGAGGCACTGGCCCGCCAGTTCTCGACCGACGGCAGCGCCTCGAAAGGAGGAGACCTCGGCTGGATCTATGCCGGCGAGACGGTGCCGGACTTCGAGCGGGCGATGAATGCCCTGGCTCTTAACCAGATCAGCGAACCGGTTCAGACCCAGTTCGGGCTGCACCTGATCCAGGTGCTCGAACGGCGTACCGACGACAGTTCGCCCGAGCGGCTTCGCGCCTCGGCCCGCCAGGCGCTGCGCGAACAGAAGGCCGACGAGGCGTTCGAGCAATGGCTGCGCGAGCAGCGCGATCGGGCCTACGTCGAGTACCGACTCGATTCACTCTGATCGGGATCGCCCGGAGGGCAGCGTGGGCAGGCGCCGCCTTGGCCCGCACGCGTGACGGCACCGCGGCGCGCAAGCGCTTCGGTCAGCACTTCCTCGTCGATCGCGCGGTGGTCGACGCCATCGTCCGTGCCGTCGATCCGCGGCCCGGTGACCGGCTGATCGAGATCGGACCTGGACGCGGGGCGTTGACCGGCCCGCTGGTCGCGGCGCTGGGCCCCGATCCCGCCTTTCCCCTCGAGGCGATCGAGATCGACCGCGACCTCGCGCCGCGGCTCCAGGCGCGCTTCGGCGAGCGTCTGGTCGTCCATCAAGCCGATGCGCTGGAGTTCGATTTCGGCGCCGGGCAACGACCGCGACTGGTCGGCAACCTGCCCTACAACATCTCGAGCCCGCTGCTGGTGCACGCCAGCGGCTGGTCCGGGCACCTCATCGACCAGCACTTCATGCTGCAGCGCGAGGTTGCCGAGCGGATCGTCGCCGCACCGGGGCCGGATTTCGGTCGCCTGACCGTGGTCCTGCAGAACCGCTATCACGCGCTGCCGCTGTTCGACGTGCCGCCGGAGGCGTTCGACCCTCCGCCGCGGGTCCAGTCGACAGTGATACGCATGGTGCCGCGGTCGCAGCCGCTGACCCGGCAGGTGGCGATGCTCGAGCGATTGCTCACGATCGCTTTCGGCCAGCGACGGAAGATGCTGCGCGCGACCCTTGGCCGCTGGCTCGCAGCCGAAGCGCCGGCCTTCGACCTCGCCGCCGCTGCTGCGATCGATCCCCGGCTCGAGCCGCTGCGCGACGATACGCGCCGGGCCGAGACCATCGGCGTCGACTGCTGGTGCGCGCTCGCCGACCGCCTCGATGCCGGTCAGCGGCGTTCGATCAGCTCGATCTTGTAGCCGTCCGGATCCTCGACGAACGCGATCACCGTGGTACCGCCTTTGACCGGGCCGGCCTCGCGGGTGACCTTGCCGCCGCCGGCACGCACGCGCTCGCAGGTGCCAGCCACATCGCGGACGCCGATGGCGAGGTGGCCGAAGGCCGTGCCGAGTTCGTAGTGGTCGACGCCGTGGTTGTAGGTCAGCTCGATCACCGCGTGCTCGGACTCCGGTCCGTAGCCGACGAAGGCCAGCGAGTACTTCTGCTCCGGACGCTCGGTCGTGCGCAGCAGTTGCATGCCCATCAGGCCGGTGTAGAAATCGATCGATCGCTGCAGGTCGCCGACCCGGAGCATGGTGTGCAGCATTCGCATCTCGAGTCCCTCCTGCGCGGGCCCGCTCCGGCCCAGCTCATCCCAGCCTCAGGCGCCTCAACCCCGTCTCACCGAGCCTCAACCCAGCCTCACCGAGCCTCAGCCCGGCAACAGGCCGTCCGGATAGCGCTGCAGCTCGTCACGCGCCTGTCGATAGTCGGGCAGGATCCGTTCGAGCGTGGCCCAGAACTGCGGGCCGTGGTTCATCTCCGCGAGGTGCGCCACCTCGTGGGCGATCACGTAGTCGACGATCCGCAGCGGGAAGTGGATCAGCCGCCAGCTGAGCAGGATCCGCCCGTCCTGGCTGCAACTGCCCCAGCGGCTGCGGGCCGAACTGAGCGCCCAGCCGCTCGGATAGCGGCCCAGCGCGTCGGCGAAGGCAGCAAGGCGCAGCTCGAACAGGTAACGGGCCTGCTGCTTGAGCCAGGAGGTGACGCGGGTCTCGAGCCACGAGGGGTCGTCGGCACCGGGTCCGGCCACCCACAGTTCGTCACCGGCCAGCAGGTAATGGGTCTTGCGGTAGCGATCGGCGTAGCTGTTGCAGCGCAGGGTCACGCGCCGGCCCAGCAGCCGGATGTGGCCCCCGTCGGCATAGTGCGGCGCGCTGCGGGCACGAGCGCGCTCGAACGCGCGCCATTCGGCCTGCTTCTCGACGATCCAGCGATTCTTCTCCTGGATGGCGTCTTCGATGTCGCGGAGCGGCACCCAGCGCGGGGCGCTGATCGTCAGCCCACGCTCGTCGATCTGGAAGCCGATCGTCTTGCGGGCACTGCGACGCAGCGAGTATTCGACCAGATGCAGGCTCTGACCCTTCTGGATGAACACTGCCCGGCCGCGCCGGGCTTGCGGCCGGCGGCTCAGCAATGGCATATCCGGGGTCCTGAACGTCCTGCGCATGATTTCCTCTAGCAGGGCGATCGCATGACGGACCCGCCCTCCAGGGGAAAACCCTAGGGGAAGCTTCAGGACGATGCCCCGCGTTCAGCGGTGATGGCCGGAACTGTACCGTAATCGCCAGGGCTGATCGTGCGCATTTCCCCCTCGATCCACGCCTCCACCGCCGCCGACAGTTGCTCCGGCGTCCGATTTGCGGGGGAGATAGGTTTTCCGATGGATATGGTTATCAATCCTGGCTTTTTGATTAATTTTTTCTTTGGCCACAGGCGTCCAGAATTCACCGCGATGGGTACGACGTCTGCGCCGGTCCGAATCGCCAGGCGCGGGCCTCCCGTTTTGTACTGTCCCTTTTCACCAGATGGGATTCGCGTCCCCTCGGGAAACATGATGATCCAGCGACCGTCGGCGAGCTTGCGCGAACCCTGGGCGACGACCGATTCGAATGCGTACTTTCCCTGCGAGCGATCGATGTGGATCATGTCGAGCAGCCCGATACCCCAGCCGAAGAACGGCAGGTAGAGGAGTTCGCGCTTGAACACGAAGCACATTTCGCGCGGCATCGAGCAAACCAGCCAGAACGTCTCCCAGGTCGACTGGTGCTTGCACAGGAGGATTGCCGGACCGTCGGGCAAGTTCTCCCAGCCCTTGACCTCCCAGTCGATCCCGCAGATCCAGCGCGCGGCATGGATCATCGCCCGCGGCCACTGGACAGTGAATCGATAGCGGACCGCCAGAGGCAGAGGTGCGCAGAGCAGGCACAGCACCGCATAAGGGATCACGGTCACGACCATGACCGCGATGAAGAGGATCGAGCGTGCCGCTCCCATCGACATCCGGCTCACCCGGCCGTGGCCGGCGGATCGGCCGGCGCGCTGGCGGTCAGCAGCCGCGTCGCCACCTCGTGCAGGTCGCTGACCGTCGGCACCGGCGCGTCGCTGTCGTTGCCGTCGGCGCACAGGCGCCACGTGATGCAGCCGGCGGCGAGGCCAGCGGCGACGGCCGCGTCGCTGACGGCGACCATCCGGGTCGCGGCGGCCGTGGTGTCGAAGCGCTCGATCAGATCGAGCAGCATCCCCGGCTGTGGCATCCGGCAACGACAGCCGGCATCGGGGGCGTGCGGACAGACGGCGACGGCATCGATCCGGCCGCCGGCTTCCTCGACCTGGCGCGCCATGCGGCGATGGCTGGCATTGACGGTTGTCATCTCGAGCAGACCGCGGGCGACATTGGCCTGGTGGCTGGCAAGGGCCACGTGATAGCCGCCGTGGGTCAGTCGCGCCACGGCCTCGAGCGCCGGCACCGGGACCTCGGCGACGGGAGCCGGCCGCGAGTCGGCGGTCGGTCGCGGCGCAACGAGTGCGCTGCGCTCGAGTATCACCAGTTTCACAACCGCGACAGGTCGGCGACCCGGTTCATCGCGCGGTGCAGCGCCACCAGCAGCGCGAGCCGGTTGTCGCGCAGGGCCGCATCGTCGGCATTGACCATGACCTGGTCGAAGAACCGATCGACCGGCTCGCGCAAGGCCGCCAGCGCTTCGAGTGCGCCGCCATAGTCGCGCGCAGCCATCAGTGGGGCCAGACGCTCGACAGTGCGCTGCAATTCGGCATGGAGCGCGTGCTCGGCCGGTTCGACCAGGCGCGCCGGATCGACGTCCGAGCCGCCCGGACCGGACTTGCGCAGGATGTTGGCGATCCGCTTGTTGGCCGCGGCCAGCGCCTCGAACTCGGGCCGCGCGCGAACGCCGGCCACGGCTTCGAGTCGTGGCACGACCTGGTCGAGCCGATCGACGTCGCAGGCGATCACGGCGTCGATGTCTTCGGCCCGATGGCCGCGGTCGCGGAGGTAACCGCGCAGCCGCTCGGCGATGAACTGCCGCAGGCCGTCCGGGTCGGCGGTGACCGACGGCACCGCGACGAACGCGCCGAATGCCTGGTCGAGCAGGGCGTCCAGCGATAGCGCGAGCCGGTGCTCGCAGAGCAGCCGGATCACGCCCAGCGCATGACGACGGAGCGCGAACGGATCGCGGTCTCCGGTCGGCTGCTGGCCGATGCCCCAGATCCCGGCGAGCGTCTCGAGCTTGTCGGCGAGCGCCAGTACCTGGCCCGTGGCCGACGACGGAAGGGCATCGCCGGCGAAGCGCGGTTGGTAATGCTCGGCAATCGCCTCGGCTACCTCGTCGGCCTCGCCGTCGTGGCGCGCATAGTAGCGACCCATGATCCCCTGGAGCTCGGGGAACTCGCCGACCATACCGGTCAGCAGGTCGGCCTTGGCCAGCGCCGCGGCACGATCGACCCCGGCGGCCAGCCCGGGCGCGACCGCTGGGCCGGGCGCGCCTGCCATCGCGGACGCGGCCAGCAGCTCGGTCACGGCGCGGCCGATCCGCGCCACGCGCGCGGCGCGATCGGCCTGGCTGCCGAGCCTGGCGTGGTAGGTCACC
>JBEVJQ010000226.1:0-10968 GCA_040510055.1 Burkholderiaceae bacterium
GATGACTCGACTGGCGGCAACGCCTGCGTGGCCAGATCGAGCAGCCCCGGAGAACCGTCACCGACATCGAGCGGTGGCAGTTCCTTCAACGACCGCAGGTTCAGGTCATCGAGGAACTGCCGCGTGGTCGCGAACAGCGCCGGCCGGCCCGGGACCTCCTTGACGCCGACCTGGTCGATCCAGCCGCGATCCTCTAGGGTCTTGATGATCTGGGCCGACACGCCGACGCCACGAATTTCCTCGATGTCACCGCGGGTGACGGGTTGGTGATAGGCGATGATCGCCAGCGTCTCCATCACCGCGCGCGAATATCGCGGCATCCGTTCGGGCTGCAGTCGCAGCACATGCCTGGCGACATCGGCCGCGCACTGGAATCGCCAGCCGCTTGCGAGGCTGACCAGTTCGACGGACCTCCCGTGCCAGTCGCGCCGCAACTCCTCGAGCAGTCCCCGCACGGTGTCTGCCGAGATCTGGTTCTCCTCATCGAAAAGCTGGCGCAGGTCTGCCACCGGCAGCGGCCGGGTGGCACACAGCAGCGCGCCTTCGATCACGCGCTTGGCGACTTCTGGTGTCATGCTCGATCTGTCATGCGCGACGAACGCGCGGTGTGGCGAATGCAGAACCGTGGTGCGGGGACGCGCAACGATGGCGCGCGATCCGGGTCAGGCCGTCACGGCCTCGATCGTCCGGGTCGTTGCCGACCCGGCGTGGTCCTCCAGGCGCGTTCCGACGGAAACTACCTTGCGCTCCGACGAGAACCGCAGTATCAAGCCCGCCCTCCATGGCGTTGGCTGGCCGTGCCGGGTCGTGACGACTGGACGAAACCCGCCGGCCCATGATGGCCGGGCGGACCGGTCCAAACATCGGATGCAACCGATCCGGGCGCCGCGTTGATGATCGGCGGCTGCTACGTGATCGGGCTCGAGTTCGCAGTGCGACCGCGTCGCATGACGTTCGGCGGACGCCGGCTTGGCAAATGGGTTGCGGGGGTAGGATTTGAACCTACGACCTTCGGGTTATGAGCCCGACGAGCTGCCAGACTGCTCCACCCCGCGTCTGCAACTTGGAAGTATAGCCACGCCCTGCTTGCGGCGCAAACCAGGAAGGGCCAGGCAGGCGAAACCGTGGGGCGATGGCGTACAGTGCGGCCGATGACCGAACTGCCTTGTCGATGATCCTGCGCGCCGATGCCCGAACTGCATTGGCGATGATCCTTGCGCCAATGACCGAACTGCCTTGGCGATGATCCTTGCGCCATGACCGAACTGCCCTGTCGATGATTCCGCGCCGATGCTGCCGCGTCCGATGAAGTTCTGCCCGAATTGTGCCGAGACGCTCGAGTTCCGGGTGCCCGACGGCGACAACCGCTCGCGCTACGTCTGTCCGGGGTGCGCATCGATCCATTACCAGAATCCGCGGCTCGTCGTCGGTACTGTCTGCACCTGGGGCGATCGCATCCTGCTCTGCAAGCGCGCGATCGAGCCGCGCTTCGGGCTCTGGACTCTGCCGGCCGGCTTCATGGAGTTGGGTGAGAGCATGGCCGAAGGCGCTGTTCGCGAGACCACGGAGGAAGCCGGCGCGCAGATCGAGCTCGGCGCACTGTACTCGGCCATCGATGTGATCCACGCCGAACAGGTCCATGTCTTCTTCCGCGCCCGGATGACCACCGACGCGCTCGACCCGGGACCCGAGAGCCTCGAGGCACGGCTTTTCCTCGAGTCGGAGATCCCGTGGGACGACCTCGCCTTCAAGACGGTGATCCAGACCCTGCGCTGGTTCGTCGCCGATCGCGCCGCCGGCAGCTTCGACCTGCACACCGACACGCTGCGGTCGCCGGCGCGGCGTCCAGCCTGAATCGCGCGCGGGCAACGCCAGGCGAGCGATCCGATAGCCGGCGAGAAAGCCAGTGTCCAATCCCGCAAGTGCCTTGCGCCCGATCCCGTCGCGGCCCGTCTCGATGCCATTTGCTTGCGGGACAGGACACCAGCCGCGATGGTGATGTGGATCGAACCGCAGCAGCCGTTGCCTTCGGCCCAGCGCGCGCTCGACCGCCCGAACGGGCTGGTCGCGGCCACCCGCGACCTGTCGCCGAAGCGGCTGCTCGAGGCCTATCGCAAGGGGATGTTCCCCTGGTACAGCGTCGGCCAGCCCGTGCTCTGGTGGTCACCGGACCCGCGAATGGTGGTCTATACGAACGAATTCGAGCCGAAGCGCTCGCTGCGCAAGACCCTGCGGGCCGTTGCCCGCGACGGCCGCTGGACCATCGAACTCGACCGAGATTTCCGGCGCGTGATGGAACAGTGCGCGGCGCCACGCGACGGCGAACAGGGTACATGGATCACGCCCGATGTGATCGAGGCCTACGTCGGCCTGCACCGCCTGGGGCACGCACATTCGTTCGAGGTTCGTGACCGCGACGGGCAGCTCGTTGCCGGTCTCTACGGCGTTTCGATCGGCCGGATGTTCTTCGGCGAGTCGATGTTCACGCACGTCACCGACGGCTCGAAGTGTGCGTACGCGACGCTGATCACCACGCTGCGGTCGCTGGGGGTGCCCATGGTAGACTGCCAGCAGTCCACGGGTCACCTCGCCTCCCTCGGCGGTCGGGAATTGGCACGTGTGGCGTTTCTCGATCAGGTTGCCGCCCTCGTGCGTCAACCGATGCCGGACTGGGGTGCGGTGGTGGTCCGTTGGCCGCTCGGTGATTCATCCTTCGACGTCGTCCGTTGAATCAGGGCGGGCGGTCGTGGCTCCGCTGGGTATGAGACGGTGACGCACCTCAACGAGTTGCCGTTTTCGGCGCTGCAGTTCTATTCGACTGCGCCTTACCCCTGCAGCTACCTCCCGGGCAATCTCGCGCGGTCGCAGGTGGCCACGCCCAACCACCTGATCAACGCCGACGTCTACAGCGAACTGGTGCGAGCCGGCTTTCGTCGCAGCGGCATCTTCACCTATCGCCCCCATTGCGACGGTTGTCGCGGCTGCGTGCCGGTGCGGATCCCGGTCCAGGATTTCAAGCCCAACCGCAGTCAGCGCCGGGCGTTCGCCCGGCACGAGAATCTGTCGCCGGTGGTCGCAAGGCTGGCGCTCGTCCCCGAGCATTACGAGCTCTACCTCCGCTACCAGGCGGTGAGGCACGCCGGCGGCGGCATGGATCAGGACAGCCGCGAGCAGTACGCGCAGTTCCTGCTCCAGAGCAAGGTCAACACTCGGCTGGTCGAGTTCCGCGAGCCCGATGGCCAACTGCGGATGGTCTCGATCATCGACATCCTGGACGACGGCCTTTCATCGGTCTACACGTTCTTCGATCCGACGCTCACCGGCGCCAGCCTCGGGACCTACGGCATCCTCTGGCAGATCCAGCAGTGCCGCAACCTGCGCCTGTCGCACCTGTACCTCGGGTACTGGATCGAGCAGTGTCCGAGCATGGCCTACAAGGCCAATTTCTCGCCGATCGAGGTGCTGGACAACGGACGCTGGCTGCGGCATGGAGCGCCTGCACCGCGGCCGCGCGGCAGCAGGCCGCAGGAATAGACCGGCCGCGACGCGGCGGTCCCACCGATGACCGACCTGCGGCTGCTCGGCGCGGCCTACGGGATCGCGCGGCCGTTATTGTTCCGGCTCGATGGCGAGCGCATCCATCGGCTCACGCTCGCGGCCATCGATCGACTCGAACGGGCCGGCCTGCTCGCCGTCCTTGCCGGCGCCCCGATCGAAGACCCGGTCTCGCTGCTCGGCCTGCGCTGGCGCAATCGCGTCGGGCTCGCGGCCGGCCTCGACAAGGATGCCGCCCATCTGCCGGCGCTGGCGCGGCTCGGGTTCGGCTTCATCGAGTTGGGAACGGTGACGCCGCGGGCGCAACCCGGCAACCCGCGCCCGCGGCTGTTCCGCCTGCCGCGCGCCCAGGCCCTGATCAACCGCTTCGGCTTCAACAACGTCGGACTCGAACAGTTCGTCGCGAACCTCGAACGGGCACGGCGCAATCACGGCGCCGCGCTCGATGGCCTCGTCATCGGGCTCAACATCGGCAAGAACGCCGATACGCCGATCGATCGCGCCACCGACGATTACCTCATCGGTCTCGCGCGCGTCTCGGCGCATGCCGACTACGTGACGGTCAACATCTCGTCGCCGAATACCGCTGATCTCAGACGGTTGCAGGGTGGCGATCGATTGACCGGACTGCTCGCGGCGCTCGATATCCGCCGCGCCGACCTCGCCCGCTCCCGGGGCCGGTCCCCGCCGCTGCTGTTGAAGATCGCGCCGGACCTCGAGCCGCAACAGATCGAGCACCTCGTCGACCAGATCCGCCGGCGCGCGATCGACGGCGTGATCGCCACCAACGCTACCATCGACCGGGCGGCCGTCGCCCACCTTCCGGCGGCCCGGGAGTCCGGGGGTCTGTCGGGGGCACCCGTCCGCGAACGGGCGCTCCGGGTCATCGCCGCATTGCGCGCGGCCCTGCCGACGGGGTTTCCGATCATCGGCGTCGGCGGCATCGTCACCGCCGACGACGCCCTGGCCTGCCGCGCGGCCGGGGCCGACCTGGTCCAGCTCTACACCGGCCTCGTCTACCGCGGCCCGGCGTTGGTGCCTGAGGTGGCGCGGGCACTGGCCGCCGCTGGCGGCACGAGACCGGCGAGTCGGTAGGCCATCCGGCCGAGGTGGATCGGCTCGCCGTGCACCGTCTTTTCGGCGGCGATGAGCCAGCTCTGGCGCAGCGAGATCAGCTGCAACGCGCCGGCGATGCCCTGCTCGATCAGGCAATCCTCGAGAGCCGCGACCCAGCAGCGCCAGACGGCATCGGCGTCGGCATCCGTCGCCAGCATCGCGAGCCGGGCGCCGAGTGCCTGCGACCATTGCTGCGCGCCGAGAACGCCGCCGTCGCGCAAGCGATGGACCAGCGCGAAAACCTGCGCCTGCCACGGCGCAGTGAACGGCGCGTCGCCGATCGCGACCGGCGCCGGACAGCCGCCACTCGCCATGCGGTCGCGGCCGGGACCGGTCGGCCCGCTCGTTTCGGAACCGGTCGGCTCGCTCGTTTCGGAAGCGGCCGGTGCGCTCGCCGCGGAACCGGTCGGGCCGGTCACGGCTGAGGCCGCCGGCCTCATGTCGTCAGCGGCTCCAGGTAGGGTTCCCAGCAGTCGACGCTGACCGCATCGGCCGTCGTGTCCGGTCCCCAGAGATCGGCGGCCTCGAAGCGCACCGTGTAGAGCGGCTGCGGCGCTTCGGCGCCGCTGGCGGCATGGCTGTCGGGAAAGACGTGCGCGCCATGACTGGCCGTGATCACGCCCGGACGCCCGCGGATGTAGCGCGGGGTTCGGGTGTGGCCTTGCGGATGGATCAGCCGCGCCCGGACCCGGTCGCCGACGGCGTATGCCGCCATCGGCCCGGGACGCACGGTCGGCGAGCCCGCCGCCAGCACGGCCGCGACCCGGTCGCGATGCAGCACCGGCAGCGCCAGTAGCGCCGGAAGACTGCCGCCGGTGCCGTCGCCCGACGCCTTCGCGTCGCTCGCAGCAGCCCCTCGGTCGACGGCGGCGCGCTCGGCGTCGGACAGCAGTCCCCGCTGGTGGAGCAGCCGCACCAGGGCCTCGAACCAGATTTCGTAGTAGCTCGACGCGAGGTACTGCGCCGGCGGCAGCGACTCGCGCGCCGAACGCGTCATGTCGAGGTTCCATTGGCCGGTCGCGCCCATCGCCAGGGTCACGGCCAGCACCCGGCGCTCCCAGTCGGCATGGAACGGTGGCTCGTCAAACTCGAGCGCCAGCCGGCCGAAGCCTTGCGCGCCGCCGAGATCGTGCGGTCCGTTCACGCCGCCCGACCGGGTGACTTCGGCAAACCCGTGCCGATCATCGCGTCGCGTGTCACCAGCGCCGCCAGTGCTGCCTCGTCCAGGCCTTCGGTCCCCGCAGGTCGCTGCGGCAGCACCAGGTAACGCAGCTCGGCAGTCGAATCGTGGACCTCGATACGCGTGCTCGGATCCAGAGCCAGCCCGAACTCTGCCAGTACGCCACGCGGATCGATCACCGCCCGGGCCCGGTAAGCCGGCGACTTGTACCAGACCGGCGGCAAGCCGAGCACGGGCCACGGGTAACACGAACAAAGGGTGCAGACCACGAGGTGGTGAATGCCGTTGCCATTCTCGAGCGCGATCAGGTGCTCGCCCTGGCGGCCGGACATGCCGAGTTCGGCGACGGCGGCGCTGCCATCGGCGAGAAGCCGCCTGCGATACTCCGGGTCGATCCAGGCGCGAGCGACGACGCGGGCCCCGAGATGCGGTCCGATCCGCTGCTCGTAGGTCTCGATCAGCTCGTCGAGCGTCGCCGGATCGACGTAGCCCTTGGCAACCAGCAGCGTCTCGAGGGCGCGAACCCGCAGTTCGATCTCGGCAAGCGGCGGCGGATGCGATTCCATCGCGAAAGGATAGCCGGCAATCGGCTCCAACGGCGATCCGCCCGGCCGTCACCCCCGGTCAGGTCGTCACCCGCCGCCGTCCGCCGCCGTCCGCCGTCCGTCGCCACCGCCGTCCGCCGTCACAGCCGTCCGCCGCCGCCGTCGTGCGGGGGTCGACACGGCCGGTGCCTACAATGGGGCCACCGGCGCGTCGCCGTCACCCCTGTCCGCTCGCCCCCACCCAGCCTCGTGACGAACGTCGATCCGCCCGAACCCCAGCCGATCGTGCTCACGACCATCAATGCCCGGCATTCGCACGCCGCGCTGGGCCTGCGTTATCTGAAGGCCAATGCCGGGCCCCTGGCCGAGCGCATCGCAATCGTCGAGCTGGTCCTCGGGGCCGACGTCGAGACGATGGCCCGGCGGCTGCTGGGCGTGTTGGCGCCACGGCCGCCGCGGATCATCGGACTTGGGGTCTATGTCTGGAACGTCGTCGCGTCGACGGCGCTGGCCGCGCGGCTGCGTGAACTGGCGCCCGACGCGGTGCTCGTCGCCGGCGGTCCCGAAGTCAGCCACGAGCTGGAACAGCAGCCGATCGCAGCGTTGGTCGACTACGTCGTCCAGGGTCCGGGCGATCTGGCCTTCGCGCGGCTTGCGACCGCGATCCTGAACGGACCACGGCCGCTGCAACGCGTGATCAGCGGCGATCAACCGGCTGACCTCGGCGAGCTGGTGCTTCCGTACCCGCTCTACGACGCCTACGACATCGCCCGCCGGCACCTATACGTCGAGGCCTCGCGCGGCTGCCCGTTCAAGTGTGCGTTCTGCCTGTCGGCGCTCGATCGCACCGCGTGGCCGTTCCCAGTGCCGCCGTTGCTGTCGGCGCTCGAAGACCTCCACCGTCGCGGCGCCCGACGCTTTCGCTTCGTCGACCGCACCTTCAACCTCAGATTGGCAGACAGCGCGCGGATCCTCGAGTTCTTCCTCGAGCGGATCACAGCGCAGCCCGACGATCCCTGCTTCGTTCACTTCGAGCTGATCCCCGATCGACTGCCACCGGCCTTGCGCGAGCCGATCGCGCGTTTCCCGCCGGGCACGCTGCAGTTCGAGATCGGCATCCAGACGTTCGACCCCGAGGTCCAGCGGTCGATCGATCGGCGCCAGGACAATGCGGCGGCCGAGGCCAACCTGCGATGGCTGCGCGCGGAGACCCACGCGCACCTGCACGTCGACCTGATAGCAGGGCTGCCCGGTGAGGGGCTGGCGGGCTTCGCCGCCGGCTATGACCGGCTCCGGGCGCTGCGGCCGCACGAGATCCAGCTCGGACTGCTGAAGCGGCTGCGTGGCGCGCCAATCATCCGGCATGAGAACGCCGGCCGCCTCGTCTTCGAGACCGTCGCACCGTATCGGGTCACGCGGACCGATGCACTTTCCGAGTGCGAGATCGCCGAGTTCGAGCACATCGCGCGGGTCCACGACCGGGTGGTCAACTCCGGTCGGATGCCCGAGCTTGCCGCAGCCGTCCTCGACAGCGGAAGCACCGCAGCCGGACCGGCACCGGCGACGGCGCCCGACATCTCCGTGTCCGCCTTCGCGCGGCTGCGAGCGCTGTCGGCGACGCTGGTGAAGCGTTTCGGGCGCAGCCACGGCATCGGACTCGAGCCATTGGTCGATGCCGTTCGCGATTTCGCCGTCGACGCGGGGCTGGTCGAATCCGATCGGGCAACCGCGATGGCGATCGCCGATTACCGGCGCTGTGGTGCCCATGGCCGACTGAATTGCATGGCTCGAGGACTGACATCCTCCAGGCCGAATTCGGAAGCGTTCGCGCCGGCGGCGACCGTTGTTCCAGCCGAGCGAACACCGGACAGTGACGGCATGCTCACGCGCCGATCGCCGGGCGTCGGGGGCATACGACTTGCTGCCTGCGAACCGGCGGCAGCATTGCCTCGACAACGGCGGCATCGGCGCAAGCGAGAGGCCGTCTGACGGGAAGCAGGCCGTCCGAGCCGGAAAGCGTCTGCAGGGCAGCGGTACACGTCAGCCTCCGCCCAGCAAGCGTGTCCGCTCACGGGAATGCCTGATGCCGTCACTGCGCCGTGATGCGATACTTACGGAGCGACTCATGCATTCCAACACGCAGGTAGTCATGCATAACGACTCGCTGCAGGACGCAGGCGGAAGCGGTGCAGGTAGTTCCGCAAGCGCAATTCCTCCTGGAAGCGCCACGCTCGATCCGAGGACGCAAGGCGCAACGACCGCGGGCGCTGCCGCGCAGGAAGTCGGACGCCGCGGGCGCGGTGCGGCGGGCAAGACCGCGATCCAGGTCATCGAGCGGATGGTCAACCTGCTCGACGCTCTGGCGCACGAGCCCGAGCCGACCAGCCTGAAGCTGCTGTCCCAGCGAACGGGCTTGCATCCATCGACCTCGCATCGGATCCTGAATGACCTCGTCTGGGCCAGGTTCGTCGATCGTGTCGAACCCGGAACCTATCAGTTGGGAATGCGGCTGCTCGAACTCGGCAATCTCGTCAAGGCCCGGCTCAATGTTCGTGACGCGGCTTTGGAGCCGATGCGTGAGTTGCATCGTGCCACCGGCCAGCCGGTCAATCTGTCGATCCGCCAAGGCGACGAGATCGTCTACATCGAAAGGGCCGTCAGCGAGCGCAGTGGAATGCAGGTGGTTCGCGCCGTCGGTGGCCGGGCACCGCTGCACCTGACCTCGGTTGGCAAGCTGTTCCTTGCGGCCGACACCGTCCGCCAGGTCCAGGCCTATATCGCCCGCACCGGCCTGTCCGGGCACACCCGCAACAGCATCACCGATCCGGCGCTGCTCGAGCGCGAGCTGGCGCTAGTGCGAGCGCGCGGGTATGCCCGCGACAACGAGGAGCTCGAACCCGGTGTCCGCTGCATCGGCGCCGGCATTCGCGACGACACCGGCCAGCTCGTGGCCGGCCTGTCGATCTCGGCACCGGCCGACTTCGCCCAGGACGACTGGATCGAACAATTGAGCAAGACGGCGGCGCGGATCTCGTCCGCGCTCGGCCACGAGGCCGAGTAGCGGCCGCTGGTTCAGGCCTGCTGGTTCAGGCCTGCTAGGTCAGGCAGCGCCGGCTCAGGCGCGCGCCGGTTTGGGCCGCGCTGATCAGGCCGCTGGCTCCGGATCGCCGGTTCAGGCCGCTGGCTCCGGGATCGCCGTTTCAGGCCGCCGGCCCAGGCCGCTTGCCGAGTTCGCCTGCCCAGCCAGCCAGCGCCTGATCCGCTCGGCATCGCCGAGGCGCGAAAACCGCCCGTACGAGTCGAGCAGCACGACGATCAACGACCGCTTGTCGACCCGGGCCTGCAGCAGCAGGCAGTTCCCAGCCTCGGAGATGAATCCGGTCTTCTGCAGTTCGAGTTGCCAGACCCGGTTGCCGACCAGGCGGTTGGTCGTATGGAAGACGCGGCCGCCACGCGCCAGCTTCACGGCCAGCGACGGCGCGATCGACAACTGCCGGATCAGTGGGTAGTCGCCGGCGGCCGAGATCATTCGCGCCAGGTCGGCCGCAGTCGACACGTTGGCTACCGACAGCCCGGTTCCGTCGGCGAACACCGAGTCCGCCATCCCCAGGACCCGGGCCTTGCCATTGGCGGCACGGACGAACGCCGGCCGGCCACCCGGATAGTTGCGCGCGAGTGCGGCCGCGGCGCGGTTCTCCGACGCCATCAACGCGAGTTGCAGCAACTCGCGCCGCAGCAGGCGACTGCCGATCGGGAGTCGCGAGGCGCTGTAGCGGTCAAGGTCGCGATCGTCCTCGGTGATGGTGATCGGTTCATCGAGCGGCTGGTCGGCGTCGATCACGACCATCGCCGTCATCAGTTTCGTCAGCGAGGCGATCGGCAGCACGTACTGGGTGTTCTTCTCGTAGAGCACCTGGCCGCTGTCGCGATCGATCACGAGCACCGAACCGGAGCGCAGGTCGAGCGGATCGGCGATCCGATGAAGGCCGATCGCGTCACCAAGCGATAGCGAGCGGGCGCGGTCGAAGCCATCGCCGGCTGGAGTGGCCGCCCCCGGAACGGCGGCGGCGCCGGCGCGGGCGGACGCTTTCACCGTCGGCACGCCGGCTACTGGCCGGGACGCCCGCTGGCGAAGCGTCACCCGCTGCGACCGCCCGGGGCGTCCGGGGTCGTGGGCAGCCGCTGACGAGGACAGCCGCGGCGGCGAGCGATGGGGCGACCCGGTCATGCCTACCTGCACAGAGGCGGCGCGACCTGCCTTGACCGTGTCACCCTGGCCCGAGGCGGGGCCGCCTGGCTTGGCAGCGGTTCCTTGCTGACGATGGGCCAACCCTGCCCTGCCCCCGGCATCTGGCTTCGCTCCGGGTGCGACTGCAACAACCGAGCGGCCGGCGGCGACTGAGCCGGTGGCCGCGCGGACCGAGTCGGGGAGAACGAATGCCCATAGCAGTGAAACTGCGATGAAGACGTGGAGAACGGACATGGCAGCCTCGGGCAAACAGGGGGCAAGTCTAGCGAAACCGCTGCCCAAACAGAAGCTTATTGCGTAAATCACCAAAATTACTTCACATG